>JAEMRG010000153.1 GCA_016463455.1 Rhodoferax sp. | reverse complement strand
GCCCAAGCCACCGCCGCCCAGTATCTGCAATCGGGCCGCATGCCCGCCACGCTAGACCGGGTGCGCCAGGTCTATGCCCAAAGAGCGCAAACGATGGGCGATGCACTGCGCAGTGAACTGGGTGATGCCATTGAATTTGTGCAACCGCAGGGCGGCTTGTTTGTCTGGGCGCGGCTGACAGGCGCTGGCGGCAAGAGCAGCGATGCAGCCGCATTTGCCAAACGTGCCATCGAGCGCGGCGTGGCTTTTGTGCCCGGCATGCCGTTTTACTGCGCCCATGGCGATCCGGCCACCTTCCGCCTAAGTTTTGCGACCGCCGCCGAGGACAAAATCCGCGACGGCGTAGCGCGCTTGGCGCAGGCTTTGTAATCCGGTAATCCTTGTTTTTTAGTTCGAGACAGTTGCTTTCGCAAGCTTGCTACGGTGGCAACTGAACCACCTACCTTAAGGATCTCGGCTACTGCGCCAACAGTCCAATACTGCCCACCGATGCTACCGACCCCCTGCGCAGAATAGTTCTGACGCGTGGGTTGTCGATAGCCTATCGCCTCCTTCGCAGTCAACGCTAGGAAGGAGGCGCACCAGCGGTTTTTTGCAAACCCGATTAAGTGTAGGCCACGGACATATTGGCCGCGCTCACGGTTACCGTCCTTCCGACGCTTGGGGTGTATAGGGTAGAAGTTATCGTGTCCACAAACACGTATTCTCCTTTGACGGATGCGGAGGTGGCCGTCACCAAGAGGTAGCCTCGGCGTTTGGCATCGACATAATTGAGGTCGTCGACCAGACCTAAACCGGTTCCATACACAACAGGTGTGCCTGTTGGTACTAAGGGAGGGAGTGAGAATAAAGTTCCGTCCAAGGAACTCTGCAGTGCATCGAGGCCCACACTCTCAAAGCCCGGGGCAGTGACGGATGGGACTGCAAACTCCACACCGGCTTTGGAACCGTCAAACGTCGTCAGGTTGGTAAACCAGGCATTGTGTGAGTCGCCCGATAGTGTGACGAGCTTTTTGCCTTGGCCGCGTATCGTTTGAAGAATCGTTTCGCGCTGAATGGGGTAGCCGTCCCATGAGTCCAAGCTGTATGGCAGACGCGGGTTGGACGTAGTGCTTACCAGATCCGCTTGAGTCGGAGTGCGGAAAGCGGCGGGCGTTGCCTTTGCCGTTAAAAAGGTACTGATCGCCGTGCCGACGGCTGCCTGGTTGGCTGCCGTTGGAGCCGCAAATGCAGCGTTTTGTGCCTGCAATACGTTTGCCGGAAACCACATGCGCGCCATGATGTCCTGATTACCCAAGATTTGCCATGTGGCGTTGGACGCTGCCGTGCCTGTGGTGAGCCAGTTTTGCTGCGTGGCACTGATCATGGGGTGTGTTGCGTCGGTGCGGTTGGCGAGCGCCGTTGCATAGCGAGTAATGCCACCGTCCAGGTCACCGTAGGCGTCATATTGTTTGGTGCGACCCTCAATGCGCGTGTCCAACATGTGCAGCGTGAAAATATTGCCGAAGTCAAAGCGGCGGTAGATTTTCAAAAGATTGGCTGGATCTTGCACGCGAATAGGCATCCACTCGTGGTAGACCTGCGCGGCAGTGGCCTTACGGGTTGCCCAGGGGCCTTGCGTTGCGCTGTTATGGTTTTCTGCGCCATCCATGTAGGCGTTGTTGGCAATCTCATGGTCGTCCCACACCGTAATCCAGGGCATGGTGGCGTGCAACGCTTTAAGGTTGGGATCTGAGCGGTACTTGGCATAGCGGGTACGGTAATCGTCTAAGGTGACGATTTCATTGGCCGGTGCCGTCACGCGGCCTAAGGCGGCGGCGCTGCCGTTGCCAAACTTGGCAGGATCGGAGCCATATTCATAAATGTAGTCACCCAGGTGCAGCGCATATTCGGCGCCCGAACGCGTCGCAGCGTCGTAGGCATTGAAATACCCGGCTGAATATAAAGAGCAAGAAAAAACTGCAAGCTTCACGCTTGTCACGTTTGCTGCGGGTAGGGTGCGGGTAAGCCCGACGGGTGAAATCCAGCGACCTGCGATAAAGCGGAAGTAATAGCTTGTTCCGGCACTGAGTCCTAGTGCGTCAGCTTTCGCTGTGTAGCCCGTGCTAGCGCTGGCGTTCACGGTTCCAGTGCTCACGATCGTGGAGAAGCCGACGTCGGTAGCAACTTGGTAGGTCAAAGCCACGGAATCGTCAGAACCGAGGTATCGCGCGTGAGTCCACAAAATGACACGGTCGGCAAGGGGGTCGCCACTGGCCACGCCGTAGTTAAATTGCGGCATGAGATCATTGCTGCTTCCGCCGCCACAGGCCGATAACACAGAGCCAGCGGCCACTACACTGGATACAGATGCCATCTTGATGATGAAGTCACGCCGACTGTTCACTTGGGTCATTTTTCGCTTCTCGTTTCGTTAAAAAGCAATAATTTAGAGGCGACTAATGACTTTGGCGTGACTTATTTGTGAAATTTGTGAAACGTGTTGAAAATGTGAAAAGTGGCTGAGGGCTGCGATAACGGAGCCAGGTGTCTGTGCACTTCAAATTTGAAAGAGGTACCAGACTGACTGAAGATGTCTTCCTAGGCCATGTCTTGCACTGTGTGAACCAGGTATTTTCTGAATTCTTCGCCTGTTTCAGCATGCCGCATCGCAAACTCCACAGTGGCTTTCAAATACCCCAGCTTGGAGCCACAGTCATAGCGCACGCCTTCATAGGCATAGGCATACACCGCTTCATGGGCCAGCAGGCTTTGGATGGCGTCGGTCAATTGGTATTCGCCGCCGGCGCCGGGCTGTAGTGCCTGGATATGTTTGAAGATGGAGGGCGTAAAAATATAACGTCCCACGACGCCCATGTCGGAAGGCGCGTCGGCCGGTGCCGGCTTTTCTACGATCTTGGACAACTTGGTAATGCGGTTTTCAATCGCGTGCCCGGCGATCACGCCATAGGATCGGCTTTGCTCGGGCGCAATTTTTTCTACCGCCAAAATAGAGCTGCGGTAATGCTTGTAGCGCTCTACCATTTGTTTGAGCACGCCGGGCTGGTGGTCCAGCAAGTCGTCGGCCAAGATGACCGCAAAAGGCTCATCGCCCACCAAATTGGCGGCGCAATTGACCGCATGGCCCAGGCCCAAGGCTTCGGCTTGGCGGACATAGATGCAGTTCACATGCGCCGGTTTGATGTTTTGCACCAAGGCCAGTAAATCAGTTTTGTTTTTGGACTGCAGCTCGTATTCCAGTTCAAACGATCGGTCGAAGTGGTCTTCGATGCTGCGCTTACTGCGCCCGGTCACAAAAATGAGTTCGGTAAACCCGGCCTCTATCGCTTCTTCTACCGCATACTGAATCAGCGGCTTATCTACTACGCAGAGCATCTCTTTGGGGCTGGCCTTGGTGGCTGGCAGGAAGCGGGTGCCTAGGCCGGCGACGGGAAATACAGCTTTCACGGTGGAATTACCTCTTAAGTCAGACGAACGCAATCTGTCATTGAGTTTACGTACAAAAGACCGACCTACCCCGGGGTAGAGCTGGGCATCATCAAATCTTCATTTTTATGACATCGATTTGCCACATCGGCTTCCTAGCATTCGCGCCAGCAAAGGGGAAACTATGAAGATATCGGTTTTCGGCACAGGGTATGTCGGTTTGGTGCAGGGCGCGGTCCTGGCCGACGCGGGTCACCAGGTCACTTGTGTAGATCTGGATGAAAAAAAACTTCAGGATTTGCGCGAAGGCGTCATCCCGATTTTTGAGCCCGGCCTGGACTCGATTGTCAAAAACGCCTTTGCCGACGGACGCTTGGTGTTTACCTCGGACGCCACCTTAGCGATGCAACACGCCGACATCCATTTCATCGCGGTCGGTACACCCCCGGGCGAAGACGGCAGCGCCGATCTGCGCCATGTGTTGGCGGTCGCCAAAACCATCGCTAGCCATCTATCAGGCTACGCCGTGATCGTTGACAAATCCACCGTGCCGGTGGGCACCGCCGACCGGGTCAGCGAGATGATCGCCCAAACCCTCAAAGAGCGTGGTGTGGAGATCGAGTTTGACGTCGTATCCAACCCCGAATTTTTGAAAGAAGGCGCCGCCGTGGCGGACTGCCAGCGTCCGGACCGCATCGTCATCGGCACCCACAGCGCCCGTGCAGAAAAATTGATGCGTGAGCTCTACGAGCCCTTCAACCGCAACCACGACAAAATCATCGTCATGAGCCCGCGCAGCGCGGAGATGACCAAATACGCCGCCAACTGCATGCTGGCCACACGCATCAGCTTAATGAACGAGATGGCTATCGTCGCCGAAGGGCTGGGCGCTGACATTGAGTCGGTGCGCCAGGGCATTGGCAGTGACCAGCGCATCGGCTACCACTTTATTTACGCAGGCGCGGGCTACGGTGGAAGCTGTTTTCCCAAAGACATCAGCGCCTTGGTCAAGTCCGCGCAGCAGATCGGCATGGACCCGTTTATCCTGAACGCCGTCGAGGCGCGCAACCAGGCGCAAAAGCGGGTGATATTCGACAAACTCAAGGTGCACTTTCAGGGCGACTTGTCCAATAAGGTGATCGGGCTCTGGGGCCTGGCCTTCAAACCCAATACCGACGATATGCGCGAAGCGCCCAGCCGCGTGCTGATGGAAGCCTTGTGGCAAGCTGGGGCGCGGGTGCAAGCCTACGACCCGGCGGCGATGGACGAGACGCAGCACATTTACGGACCACGCCCGGACCTCTTGCTCTGCGGCACCAAAGAGGCTGCGATGCAAGATGCCGACGCGCTGGTCATCATGACCGAATGGCGCCAGTTCAAAGCGCCAGACTTTGATGCCATCAAGATCGCCTTGAAGCAGCCTTTGATTTTTGATGGACGTAACTTGTTTGACCCCGCACGCATGCGCGAGCGCGGCTTCACTTACCAGGGGATTGGCCGATGAGCGCCGTGCTGGCTCTGGTGGCTGACCTTCCCTGGCGCGCGCGGTTTGCCAGCCTGGTGGCCTGGCTGTTTAACAGTCTGTGCCTGCTCTTGCTGCCGGTCATGCCGGTCGTGATGAGTATCTTGCTGCGTGACCTGCGATTTGTACGCAACTACCGCGTGTACTTGCGCAAGTTCGTGGTGCATTTCCAGGCCTTGCGTGAAGGCCCGGTGCAGCACTACCTGGCCGATGTGTTCTTGCGCGAAAAAC
>JAEMRG010000152.1 GCA_016463455.1 Rhodoferax sp. | reverse complement strand
AAGGATATTGAAAATGCCTGCTTATTACCTAGTCTGGACCACGATCAAAACAACCTCCAATTAATAAATGAAAAAATCAACCATGTGTACCGTTTTTTAATGCAGAAAAGCAAGGCCTGATATTTTCAGTTGCGGGCATCGTGATGTTGTGCAGGTTTAAATCACATCCTTGAATTGCATTTTGACCGTCGATGAATTCGTTAGGGAGGGCCGTCTTCCAATTCCGTCTTACGTGCCAGGATCGCGGTCTTCTGCGCTTCAGTAAATCCGGTGATTTGTAGCTTTTTGCTGATCAGCCAATCTATTTTTTCTTCCGATAGTTCAGAGAAGTGGGCCTCCGTCAAGGCGCGCAGGTGCGGGTCATACAAGGTCTTCATGGTATCCAGGGACATTGCGTTGACTTCACTGTTGGTCATCGCGCTGATCTGGGTGGGATTGAAATACCGCACCCGGCTGGCGCTGAGTGCCTCAACCTTGGCCGCGTTCAATCCTAGGCTTATTTGCTCCCGGGTCAGCGCTGCGAGCTGGTTGCCACCCAAATTGGCCACCGCTTTGGTGGTGAAGGCAGCAATTTGCAGGTACGTCAGACTGGCGATGTTTTTAGCGCTGATGGTGCGAACCTTGAAGGCGTCAACCTCGCCGATTTGACCGGTGGTCAAGGCTTGAAGCTGCGTCTTGCTCAAGGCTCCGAATTGCGTTGTGGACATCGCCTTGATGTCCGTTGCATCAATGGCTGCGATCTGGTTGCCAGTCAAAACACCAAGTTGGGCCTTGCTCAGACTGGCTACCTGCGTATCCGAAAGGTACTGAATGTGTTCCGTACCCAAACCTGCGATTTGGGTCTTCGTCAGCGCCTTGGCAAATGCAGTGCCCAGGCCTTGCACCTGTTCGCTCGAAAGCTTGTTGAGCCAGGCAGCCGAGAGCGCGGCAGTTTTCTGCGCCCCCAGGCTCACGATCTGGCTGATGCTGAGTCCACCCACTTGATCATCGTCAAAGGTGTTAATTTGAGCGGCCGAGAGCTTCGGCAGGGTGGCGTTGAGCAAATCGGTGCTGAACTGACTGATATGGACACTGCCCAGGCTGGCGACGATTTTGGCCGGGATCGCTTGTTGGTTGGCGGCGTAGATCTCTAAACCGCCTACCAATGACTCGGGGTTGAAGGCCGCTAGCTGAGCCGGGCTAAATGCCGCCATATCGGCCGGTGCAATGGCGCCGATCTGCTCAGCACTAACCGCCCCGAGCTGGGTGCTGGACAGGGAGGGGAGGACAGCCTTGAGCAAGGGCGCACTGAATGCTCCGATTTGTTCAAGTGTGAGCGCGGCAATAACGTTGGCAGCGGGTCGCGAAGCGGCCGAACCTTGGTAGCTCAGCAGCCCCTGCGCCAAGTCCTCGGCACCAAAGGCTGCTATTTGTTGGTAAGACAAGGCGGCGAGGTTTTTGGCGCCGATAGAAGCCACCTTGGCACCACTGACCTCTCCGATTTGCTCCAAGGTCAATGCCTGCAACTGGTTCTTGCTCAACACGGCGAACTGGCCTGTGGTCATCACCCCAATATCCTCGGCATCGATGGCCGCAATCTGATTGACGGCAAGCGCACCGAGCTGCTCCTTGCTCAAGCTGGCCACCTGCGGACCCGAGAGGTACTGGACGTGGTCGGCATCGAGCGCGGCGATGTGCGCCGTGGACAGTGCCGCCATGTTGGCAGACCCAAGGCTTTGCAGCTGAACGCTGGAGAGCTTGTTGAACCATCCAACCGTGAGAAAACTGGTTTGCTGGTGCTTCAGACTGGAGATCTGGGTGGGGCTGAGGCCGTCAATCTGTGCCTGGGTGAAGGACTTGATTTGTGTATACGAGAGTTGCGGCAGGGTGAGGTCGACCAAATCAGGAGCGAACTGGCTGACCTGGGTACCCGATAAGCGGGCCATGAATGCGCTGGGAATCGTCTCCTCGACAAGGGCATAGCGCTGTAAACCGACATTGACTGCCTGTGGGTTCAGGGCGGTGACTTGGCTCAGGGTGAATGCGGCCAAATCGTTTGGCTGCATGGTGCTGATTTGATCCGCAGTAATCGCCCCCAGCTGGGCATTGGAAAAACCGGAGAGAACGGATTGGACCAGCGGCGTGCTGAACGCTTTGATTTGAGGGCTCGTCAAGCTTGCGACGACATTGGGCGGGGGCGGCAGACCGGAATTGTCTTCATAGATTTCCAACCCGCTCGCCAAGACCGGGGGGTCGAATGCTGCTACCTGGTTGGCCGTGAGCACGCCCATTTCCACCGGCTGCATGGCACCGATGTCCGCTGCCGTCAAGTCTCTGATACCCACCTCAGACAGGTTCCTGAAGTACCCCGGACGCGCAGCAGCCACCCCCGACAGGGAGGGGCTGGCTAAAGTCATCGTAGACAGTGCAGAAATCGACATCTGGGGTACTTACCGCCTGGTTGAGAAAGGAGTGGGCTGCGCTCTGGCCTCAGTGAATCGGCACAAGGGGCGGAATTCTTTAGCCCTCGCGGCGTACAAGGCTCGAATGGGTGGGCCAAAACCGTCAAATTTGGCGGCATACAAATTGCTTTGTTGTAACTGGGAACCTGCGGCGGCAATCAGATGCCGCTGAGCTCTCTTTTGCAAATTGCCCTTAACTCCAGTCCGCTCCATGGGAAACACACTGAAGATTCAGACACGCATCCAGCCAGCACAGGCCGCGCTTGTCCGAAAACCAGACGCTGCGCCCACGGCTGACGACTTCTTTGCGCTCACAGTGCCACAATTGTTTGCAGTCGTGGAAGGTTTTCAGCGCGAAGGCAAACAAGACCACGCGCTTGCCGCCTACCAGACCTGGCTGAAACAACCCGAAGCCGCCCTGCGGCAGTACGTCTTATTCAACCTGGGCGCGCTGCTCCAGTCCATGGGCCGACTCCAAGACGGAAAGCTGGCATACCAAGAAGCGTTGGAAATCGACCGCCACTTCAGCAAAGCCAGTATCAATCTCGGGCTCTTATATGAACGGCTGGGCGAAGACCAACTCGCGTTGCGTTGCTGGTCCGACGTCATCGCCAGCCAACACCTGGATCCGAAATGGGATCCGCTGGACGGCACCGCCGCGCTCAACCACATCGGACGCCTGCAGGAGCAACATAAAAAATACGCGCTGGCCGAGTCGGCGCTGGAGCACAGCCTGCGGATCAACCCGAACCAACCCGCGGTGATTCAACACTGGGTCCACATCCGGCAAAAAGCCTGCCGCTGGCCGGTCTACAAAGATTTGCCGGGTATCAGCGCCAACCAGATGCTGATGTGTACCTCGCCCTTGGCCCAGCTGGCAATGGACGACGACCCCGTGAAGCAGTTGCTCACCGCGTCCTCATTTGTGGAGCGCACCTACTCATTCAAGCAGGAGCATTTGTCAAAAGGCCGCCGCTACAACCACCAGCGTCTGCGCCTGGGCTATGTCTCGGGCGATCTGTGTGTTCACGCAGTGGGGCTCTTGCTTGCCGAATTTCTCGAAGCGCATGACAAATCCCAATTCATGCTCTACGGCTACGACTACAGCGTGGAAGACCACACCGCCCACCGCGCGCGCCTGCGCGCCGCGTTTGAGGTCTTCCGGTCCGTAGCGCCCTTGTCAGACCGGGACATCGCCACGCTGATTGTGGAAGATGAAATCGATATCCTGGTCGACTTGCATGGCCTAAGTTCCGGGGCGCGTCCGGGCATATTCGCCCTCAACCCTGGCGTATTGCAGGGCACCTACCTGGGTTTCATCGGGACTACCGGTATGCCCTGGTTCGATTTCGTGGTCTCCGACCGGCAAGCCTTGCCCGACGAATTAGTCCCCTACTTTGCAGAAAAACCCTTGTACCTCGAGGGCAGTTTCATCCCACTGACGGATCAACGGTCGGACTTCACGCTCTCAACCCGCCGGGAAAATGACCTACCAGAAAAAGCGTTCGTCATGGCCAGCTTTGGCAATGTGTACAAAATTAACGAGCCTCTCTTCAGTACCTGGATGGATATCCTGCAGGCCGCGCCCGGCGCGGTGCTGTGGTTGGTAGACGATAACGCCACGGCAACCGCCAATCTGCGCCAGTTCGCCGACAGCCGGGGGGTGGGCAGCGAGCGCCTCATCTTCACACCCCGGGTTACGCACCAAGCCTACCGGGGCAACTTGCGCCTGGTTGACCTTTTTCTGGACACCTTCCCCTACAACTGTGGTTCGACCACCAACGATGTTTTAGAGGCCGGCGTGCCTTTGCTCACCTGCCAAGGCCGCACCATGGTCTCGCGCATGGGCGCCAGCATCTTGCGCAGCCAAGGCCGAGACGCGCTGGTGACCTCCAGCCTGGCCGAGTACCAAGCACTGGCAATCCAACTTGCCAATGGCGAGCAAACCATTGCCCCCCCCGCTGCGCCTGCCCCAGTGCGGGCCCATGCGCGCCAACACACGGTGCGATCGCTGGAGTCGGGCCTGGTGGCCATGCTCCAGCACAAACTCGCGCAAAGATGAAGATGGCAATCCCTTTGTACATCCGCCCGGGCATAACGCTCAAGAAAGCCGGCGTTCTGCCGATTCTGCATGGCGGTGCACCCACGCAGAGGATGCATTGCAAAGCGTCGGCACCGGTTGATTCGGATTTTGGTGGCGAATTGAGCAACTCGTATTTTCAACATTTTGGTGGAGCCTACTGAGCCGGTACTGAGCAAGCGTAGAACAACCCATGCCCACCATCACCAATTACACGCCCACGCAAATTCAGGCCATGTCGGTCACTGAATTCAAACGGCTGTCGTCTGCAGAAATGAAGTTGATGGACTCCGCGGACATCAAGGTGATGTCAACCGTCCAGATACAGGCCATGACCACCCGCAACTGGTCGGTGTTGACGTCTAGCCAGATCAAAGAATTCGATGTGACCGCCTTCGACGATGGGATTACCTACGACAAGCTTTCCATCATTTCCAGGTCCCAGGTCTCCGGCCTCACCAGCGCACAAATAGCGGCTCTGGGGCCCTCGCAAATTACGTGGATTAACACCCGCTCTCTGGCAACGCTGGCCACCGACAAACTTCAAGAGATCACGGCCGAAGCCTTCGGGGCGCTGACCACAGCGCAGATTCATGCCCTGACCACCGGACAAATCGAAAAGCTCACGTCAAAGCAAATTGATGCGCTCAAAACCGAGCAGCTACAAACACTGAATGCCAAGCAAGCTGCCAAACTGACCCAGG
>JAEMRG010000151.1 GCA_016463455.1 Rhodoferax sp. | reverse complement strand
CGCACAAGATGGCGATCAAGGCCTCGGAAGTCATCAAACAATTGATGAAGCTGGGTCAGATGGTCACCATCAACCAGCCTTTGGACCAGGATACCGCCATGATTGTCGTGGAAGAGCTGGGCCATACGGCCGTGGTGGCGGCACTGGACGACCCCGAGGCGTTTACCGACGAAGAAGTGCATTCGCAGTCGGAGTCATTACCGCGCGCTCCGGTGGTTACCGTTATGGGTCACGTTGACCATGGAAAAACGTCTTTGTTGGACTACATCCGTCGCGCCAAAGTGGCATCGGGCGAAGCCGGTGGGATTACCCAGCATATTGGCGCCTACCATGTGCAAACACCCCGTGGCATGGTGTCCTTTTTGGACACGCCGGGACACGAAGCGTTTACCGCCATGCGTGCGCGCGGTGCCAAGGCAACCGACATTGTGATTTTGGTGGTGGCCGCCGACGACGGCGTGATGCCGCAAACCAAAGAAGCGATCAAGCACGCCAAGGCGGCAGGTGTGCCTATTGTGGTGGCCATCAATAAGATTGATAAGCCCGACTCCAACCCGGAACGCGTGAAGAACGAGCTCGTGGTCGAGGAAGTCGTACCCGAGGAATTCGGTGGCGAGTCGCCCTTTGTGTCGGTATCTGCCAAAACCGGGCAGGGCATAGACGAGTTGCTGGAACAAGTGTTGTTGCAGGCCGAAGTGCTTGAGTTGCGCGCGCCCGTAAATACGATGGCAAAGGGCCTGGTCATTGAAGCACGCTTGGATAAAGGGCGCGGTCCGGTCGCCACCGTGCTGGTGCAGTCCGGAACACTCAAAACCGGCGATGTCGTACTGGCGGGCCAGACCTTTGGCCGCGTGCGCGCCATGTTGGACGAAAACGGCAAGTCGATCAAAGACGCCGGCCCCTCCATTCCGGTAGAAATTCAAGGCCTGACAGAAGTGCCGCAAGCGGGCGACGAATTCATGGTGATGTCGGACGAGCGCCGTGCGCGCGAAATCGCGACCTACCGCGCTGGCAAATTTCGCAACACCAAACTGGCCAAGCAACAAGCGGCCAAGCTGGAAAACATGTTCAGCGATATCGGTTCGGGCGACGTCAAGATGCTGCCCATCATCGTTAAGGCCGATGTGCAAGGTTCGCAAGAGGCCTTGGCGCAGTCGCTGCTTAAGCTCTCGACTGACGAAGTCAAAGTGCAAATGGTGTACTCGGCAGTAGGTGGCATCAGTGAGTCGGACATCAACCTGGCTATTGCTTCTAAGGCGGTGGTGATTGGCTTTAATGTGCGCGCCGATGCCGGCGCTCGCAAATTGGCCGAAGGCAATGGCGTTGACATCCGTTACTACAACATCATTTACGACGCAGTCGATGAGCTCAAAGCGGCCATGTCGGGCATGTTGGCACCAGAAAAGCGCGAGGAAGTTATTGGCTTTGCCGAGATTCGTACCGTGTTTGTGGCGTCCAAGATCGGTACCGTGGCCGGCTGTATGGTCACGGGCGGTTTTGTCAACCGCAGTGCGCACTTCCGTTTGCTGCGCGAAAACGTGGTGATTTATACGGGCGAGCTCGATTCACTCAAGCGCATGAAGGACGATGTCCGCGAAGTCAAAGAAGGCTTCGAGTGCGGTATCAAACTCAAGAACTACAACGACATTGCCGTGGGCGACCAGCTGGAGTTCTTCGAGATCAAGGAAATCGCGCGCACCATCTGAGCGTTTACCTTGCATGCGCAAAAAGTCATCCACCCCCAACCGCGGTTTTCGCGTGGCCGATCAGATCCAGCGCGATCTGACCGAGCTGATTGCGCGCGAACTCAAAGACCCGCGCGTGGGCATGGTGACGATTCAGTCGGTGGAAGTCACGCCCGACTATGCGCACGCCAAGGTGTATTTCAGCCTGCTGGTGGGCGATGCAGCGCAGTGCGGCGAAGGCCTCAACCAAGCAGCGGGCTTTTTGCGCGCGGGTTTGTTTAAACGCCTGCACATCCATACCGTGCCGACCTTGCACTTTATTTTTGACCGAACCACTGAGCGGGCTGCGGACATGAACGCGCTGATAGCGCGAGCCGTGTCCTCGCGAGCCAAGGAAGACTGAGTAGCATGAACGCGCCGCATGCACGGGTTGCAAGGCGCCCCGTGCATGGGGTGCTGTTACTGGACAAGCCGCTGGGTTGGTCCAGCAACCAGGCTTTGCAAAAAGCCAAATGGTTGCTGGCCGCTGAGAAGGCTGGTCACACGGGCACTTTGGATCCCTTGGCCACCGGTGTATTGCCATTGTGTTTTGGTGCGGCCACCAAGTTCAGCCAAATGCAATTGGATGCGGACAAGGTGTACCAAGCAGTTTTTCGACTGGGTATTACGACTACCACGGCCGACGCTGAAGGCGAGGTCTTGCAAACCCGGCCCGTGGAGGTTTCCCGGGAAAGCATCGACGAAGTGCTGGCCCGCTTTACCGGCCCGATTGAACAGATTCCGCCTATGCACAGTGCGCTGAAGAAAGACGGTAAGGCTTTGTACGAGTATGCGCGTGCCGGAATCGAAGTAGAGCGGGCGGTGCGCCATGTGACCGTTCATGTCATCACGCTGCTGGCCGATGACTCGATGGCAGCGGTGCCAACGCTTTCGGTGCAAGTGGCATGTAGTAAGGGCACCTATATACGCACCTTGGCACAAGACATCGGCAAAGCCCTGGGTTGCGGCGCGCACTTAAGTGCTTTGCGCCGTGTGCAGACCGGCGACTTGGGCATCAGCAGTTGCGTGGAGCTGCAGGCACTGGAAGCTATGGACATGGCGCAGCGTCTGGCCTGCTTGCAGAGCGTAGACAGTTTGTTAGCCGGTCATGCGCCCATCACATTGGATGCAGACAATGCAGGACGTTTTTTGAGCGGTCTGCGCCGACGTGGTACGTGGGACGATGCGGGGCAAGTGGCGGTGTATGCAGAAGACCCCCCTGCTTTGCTGGGTATCGGGCATGTAAAGGCGGGCGAGTTAATTCCCACCCGCCTGCTCAGTCCGCTGGATATTGCGCAAATGCGCGAGCAAGCAGCCTGGCCGACTTGAATTTTGTGTTTTGAATTTTGAATTTGTAGAAAGAAAGATAACCATGAGCAGTAAACAAATCCGCAATATCGCGATCATTGCGCACGTTGACCACGGTAAGACCACGATGGTGGACCAGTTGTTGCGTCAGTCTGGCACTTTTGCCGACCATGAAAAAGTAGTGGACACGGTGATGGACAACAACGCCATCGAACGCGAGCGCGGCATCACCATCTTGGCAAAGAACTGTGCCGTCAGCTGGGAAGGCACCCACATCAATATCGTCGATACCCCCGGACACGCGGACTTCGGCGGCGAGGTAGAACGCGCACTGTCCATGGTCGATGGCGTGGTGCTGCTGATCGATGCGCAGGAAGGCCCGATGCCGCAAACCCGCTTTGTGACCAAGAAGGCGCTTGCCCTGGGCCTTAAACCGATTGTGGTGGTGAACAAAGTGGATAAGCCCGGCTCCAACCCGCAGATGGTGGTCAATGCGGCTTTCGATTTGTTTGACAAACTTGGCGCAAGCGACGAGCAGCTGGATTTTCCAGTGGTCTATGCATCGGGCATCAATGGCTGGACCTCGATGGAGCAGGGCGCTTCCGGCGAGCAGTGGGGGCCCGACATGTCTGCCTTGTTCAACACCATCTTGAGCCATGTACCGCCGCAGGCTGGCGACCCCGAGGCAGCACTGCAATTGCAAATTTCAGCGCTAGACTTTTCCACTTTTGTTGGTCGTATCGGCGTGGGCCGTATCAGCGCGGGAACTATCAAAACCGGTCAAGATGTGCTGGTGATGTCTGGTGAAGACGGCCAGGTGGTCAAAGGCCGCGTTAACCAAGTGCTGACATTCCAGGGCTTAGACCGCGTGCAAGTAACTGAAGCTGGACCTGGCGAAATTGTGCTGATCAACGGCATTACCGATATCGGTATCGGCGTTACGGTAACCGATCCGCTGCGCCCGGCGCCGCTGCCTATGCTCAAGATTGATGAGCCCACGCTGATCATGAACTTCTGCGTCAACACCTCGCCACTGGCAGGGCGCGAAGGCAAATTCGTCACCAGTCGCCAGCTCTGGGACCGACTGCAAAAGGAGCTGCAGCACAATGTGGCCCTGCGCGTGAAAGAAACCGACGAAGAAGGTATTTTTGAAGTGGCCGGTCGTGGCGAATTGCACCTGACGATTCTGTTGGAAAACATGCGCCGTGAAGGCTATGAGATGGCGGTATCCAAGCCCCGCGTGGTGTTTCGGGATGTGGGTGGCGAGCGCCATGAGCCTATCGAGTTGGTGACTGCCGACATTGAAGAGCAGCACCAAGGCGGCGTCATGCAAGCGCTGGGCGAACGCAAGGGCGAGTTGGTGAATATGGAGCCCGACGGACGCGGACGCGTGCGTTTGGAATACCGCATTCCAGCGCGCGGCCTGATCGGCTTTACGAACGAGTTCATGAATCTGACCCGTGGCTCAGGATTGATCTCCAATATTTTCGACAGCTACGAGCCGCATAAAGGCGACATCGGCGGCCGTAAAAACGGTGTCTTGATCTCGATGGACGACGGCGAAATTTTCACCTACGCACTAGGTAAGCTGGACGACCGGGGCCGCATGTTTGTGCGCGCCAACGACCCGGTGTACGAAGGCATGATTGTCGGCATCCACAACCGTGACAATGACCTGGTGGTCAACGCCACGCGCACCAAACAATTGACCAACTTCCGGGTTTCCGGCAAAGAAGATGCGATCAAGATCACGCCCCCTATCGACTTAAATTTGGAGTACGGCGTGGAATTCATTGAGGACGATGAACTGGTCGAAATTACGCCTAAAAGCGTACGTCTGCGTAAGCGTTTTTTGAAAGAGCACGAGCGTAAGAAGGCCAGCCGCGGCGCTTAAATCCGGCTGGAAGTTGGGAGTCGGGCCATGTCGGAATTTCTGCTGATCGAAGAACGCGGCGGCGTGGGCCTGATCACGCTGTCGCGCCCCAAGGCCATGAACGCACTGAGCCTGCAGATGGTGCGTGGCATAGCGGGTGCTTTACGTCGGTGGAAAAACGATCCGACGATCTATGCCATCGCGATGCGGGGCAGCGATAAAAACGGGCCCTTCGGCAATTTTTGTGCAGGGGGCGACATCCGGTTTTTCCATGAAGTAGCGCTGGCGGGCACACCGGAGCTGGAAGATTTCTTTACCGAAGAATA
>JAEMRG010000150.1:1968-5255 GCA_016463455.1 Rhodoferax sp. | reverse complement strand
GAGGCCATAGGCACGGTTTTAGTGGCCCCAACCCAGAAAACCCAGGCGCGCAAACAGTGGATGGCTGACCATTTGCAATTACGCGGCGCGGTAGTGGTCGATGCCGGGGCGGCGCGCATGGTGCGCAGTCAGGGCAAAAGCCTGTTGCCGGTGGGTATGGTGCGTGTGGAGGGCGATTTTTCGCGCGGCGATGTGATCGCGGTGCGCGGCCCAGAGGGTCAGGACATTGCGCGCGGTCTGGCCAATTACTCCAGCATGGAAGCGCGCCTCTTGTGCGGCAAGCCGTCTGCCGATATCGAATCCCTGCTGGGCTATGCCGCCGAGCCCGAAATGCTGCACCGGGATAACCTGGTACTGATGCGTTAAGCAAGTTCTTTAAATCAGCCGCTTCTTGCGGCACGCCCGTCCAGGCGCGGTAGGTAACGCGATAACTCGGTTAGGGCATCGTGGTAAACGCCACGCTTGAAATCGACGACGTCATCCAGCGGCACCCAGTAGTCGTTCCAGCGCCAGGCGTCGAATTCCGGATGGTCGGTGGCGCGCAGGTTCAGATCCCAGTCAAAGCCCGTTAGCTCGAGCAGGAACCAGATCTGTTTTTGGCCCTTGTAATGGGCGCGCGCATCACGGCGGATATAGCGTTGTGGCACCTCGTAGCGCAACCAGTCACGCGTCCGGGCAAGAATCGCAACATGCTCCGGCTGGAGCCCCACTTCCTCGTGCAATTCGCGGTACATGGCTTGCTCTGGGGTTTCGCCCCGGTCAATGCCGCCTTGCGGAAACTGCCAAGAGTGGGTGCGTATGCGTTTGCCCCAAAAAACCTGATTTTTCTGGTTGAGCAAGATGATGCCGACGTTGGGCCGAAACCCATCCCGGTCAAGCATAATCAAACCCCAAATTTTTAAAACTTGAGCCATTATGCACGGCACTTCGCCAGATGCAAACAGGCCCGCGCTACGAGATTCACGAGACCTGCATGAAAGCCTCCCAATTCCTGATTTCTACCCTCAAGGAGGCTCCGGCCGACGCCGAAGTGGCCAGCCACCAGCTAATGATGCGCGCCGGGATGATTAAAAAACTCGGCGCTGGCATCTACACCTATATGCCGATGGGTCTGCGCGTCATCCGCAAAGTGGAGGCCATCGTGCGCGAGGAGATGAACCGCGCAGGCGCCGTCGAGATCAGCATGCCAGTGGTGCAACCGGCCGAACTCTGGCAGGAAACCGGACGCTTCGACAAGATGGGCCCCGAGCTTTTGCGCATCAAAGACCGCCACGACCGCGACTACGTGGTGCAGCCCACCAGCGAAGAAGTGGTGACCGATATCGCCCGCCAGGAAATCAAAAGCTATAAGCAGCTGCCCAAAAACTTGTACCAAATCCAGACCAAGTTCCGCGACGAACGCCGCCCCCGCTTTGGCCTGATGCGCGGTCGCGAGTTCACCATGAAAGACGCTTACAGCTTTGACCGTGACGTCGAGTCCGCCAAGGCCAGCTACCAAGTGATGGCCCAGGCTTATCGAAAAATATTTGACCGCTTTGGCCTGCGCTATCGCGCCGTAGCCGCCGACAGCGGCGCCATCGGCGGCGACCTGAGCGAAGAGTTCCAGGTGATTGCCACCACCGGCGAAGACGCCATCGTCTATGCGCCGGGGAGTGATTACGCCGCCAATATGGAAAAAGCCGAAGCCCTGGCGCCGACCGGACCGCGCCCGGCGCCTAGTCAGTCCATTGGCAAAGTCGCCACGCCAGGCAAAAGCACCTGTGCCGATGTGGCCGAATACCTCAAGCTGCCCCTGGCGAGCACCCTGAAATCCTTGGTGCTTGCCACGGACGAGCGGGACGATAAAGGCGAAGTAGTGAAGTCAGTGGTTTGGCTTTTGCTGATTCGGGGCGACCGCAGCATGAACGAAGTCAAGGTCTCTAAAGTGCCCGGCTTGGCCGATTTCCGCTTTGCCAGCTTGGCAGAGATCGACACACATTTCGGCTGCGAGCCGGGCTACCTGGGGCCGGTAGGCCTGAAACAGCCATTACGCATCGTGGCCGACCGCGAGGTAGCGCTGATGGCCGACTGGGTCTGTGGCGCCAACGAGCCGCATTTCCATATTGCGGGTGTGAACTGGGGCCGCGACCTGTCCGCGCCCGATGTGGTGGCTGATATCCGCAATGTCGTCGAGGGTGACCTGGCGCCCGATGGCAGCGGCGCGCTAGCGATTGAGCGCGGCATCGAAATTGGTCATATTTTTTACCTGGGGACCAAATACTCCCAGGCCATGCATGCCACGTTTTTGGACGTCAATGGCAAACCACAGTTTATGGAAATGGGTTGCTACGGCATCGGCATTACGCGATTGCCTGCTGCCGCCATCGAGCAAAACCATGACGCGCGCGGCATCATTTGGCCGGACGCGCTGGCGCCGTTTACCGTGGTGATTTGCCCCATCAGCCCGGACCGTTTTGCTGAAGTCAAAGTTGCTGCGCAGGCGCTGTACGCCGAGTTGCTGGCTGCTGGGGTGGACGTCATCCTGGACGACCGGGGCGAGCGCCCCGGCGCCATGTTTGCCGACTGGGAACTTATTGGCGTGCCGCACCGCATCACCCTGGGCGACCGGGGTCTGAAAGAGGGCATGGTCGAATACCAACACCGGCGTGACACTGCGGCGACCTCGGTGCCAGTAGCCGAAGCGGCCGCCTGGGTACGCAGCCGCCTCACGGTTTAAGCCGGCCTGGCTGTAGAAGCCGCCAAGCCATGCAGCGCCCCAGGTCTTTCAGCCGCCGTACCGTGCTGGCGCAAGCCCTGCGCACCGGGCCTGCGGTGCTGGCTTGGACTTTGCTGTTTCCCAAGTTGGCGCAGTCGGGTAGGCAGCTAGAAGAGCCGCTGGTGGACTCGGTGCGCTCGGCGCTCAGTTCGGCCATCCACCAAAGCGCACCACCGGTGCCCGCATTTGCGCAGGACAGCACGCGCCAGCACTACGAGCACTGGCTGGACAGCATGGCCGAGCGCTTGCACAGGCGCAAGGCCGACGCACTGGAGCACAAAGAATTTTTGCCCACCGTTTGGTACGAGAGCAAGCGCGCCGGGCTGGATGTGGCGCTGGTACTGGGGCTGATACAGGTGGAAAGCAATTTCCGCAAATTTGCCATCAGCAGCGCCGGGGCGCGCGGCTATATGCAAGTCATGCCGTTTTGGACCCGCCTGATTGGCGACGGCGACCCCGCTACTTTGTTTCACATGCAAACCAATTTGCGCTTTGGTTGCGTCATCCTGCGCCACTACCTGGACACAGAAAA
>JAEMRG010000150.1:0-1868 GCA_016463455.1 Rhodoferax sp. | reverse complement strand
AAACCAATTTGCGCTTTGGTTGCGTCATCCTGCGCCACTACCTGGACACAGAAAATGGGGATTTGTTTTTGGCCCTGGGCCGCTATAACGGCTCGCGCGGTCAGCGGGCCTATCCGGACGCGGTGCTGGCAGCGCGCCGCACGTGGGAGCTGTAGCGTCCGACGTGCAGGCCTAGCCGGGGGGCTTGGCTGCTACAGGCTGCCTAGGCTGGGCTGAGGCGTCGCGACTTCGCGGCCCTCGTGTGGGCTTAAGCGGCTTTGTTGCCCAAGGCTTGCAGCAGTTCGCCTGATTCGTACATCTCCATCATGATGTCCGAGCCGCCGATGAATTCGCCTTTGATATAAAGCTGCGGGATGGTGGGCCACTTGCTGTATTCCTTGATGCCATGGCGGATTTCTTCGTCTTCCAGCACATTGACGGTGGTCAGCGCCTTGGTATCCACGCCGCTGGCTTTCAGAAGCTGGATAGCCCGGCCCGAAAAACCGCACTGCGGGAAATTGGCATTGCCCTTCATAAACAGAACCACTTCGTGGCCTTTGACCAGGCTGTCAATGCGTTGCTGGGTGTCGCTCATGGGGAAAATCCTTTGTGGCAAAAGTTGCAGTTGGGACCTGATTATTTCACCTTTGCAAGCGGCGGGGCACCACAAGGCGTTGCGGCCGGAGCAGGCTGCGGGGATTTTCCGATAATGGGGCTCGTTTTAGCCCCTCAAAATACTTTTTACTCCCATGAAAATCAGCCAAGACAGCGCCGTCACCCTGCATTACCAAGTCGCCACCCCGCAAGGCAAAGTCCTTGAGCAAAGTAAAGAGCCCATCGCTTACCTGCACGGCGGCTATGGCAACATTTTTCCTAAAGTGGAAGAAGCACTGCTCGGTCAGGAGGCGGGCTACCGCGTGACGCTGGACTTGTCGGTGGCCGACGCATTCGGCGAGCGTGACGAGTCGCTGCTGCAAACCATCCCCAAAACCCAGTTCCCGCCCGGCGTCAAAGTCGGCGGCCAGCTGGAGGGGCGCGACGCCAACGGCCAGGCGCGCGCCTTTACCGTCGTCAAAATCAAGGGCGACAAAGTCATCCTTGACGCCAACCACCCTCTGGCCGGCCAGGCCTTGCGTTTTAGTGCCCAGGTGCTGGACGTGCGTGCCGCCTCGGAAGAAGAAGTTGCCCACCGCCATGTGCATGGGGCGCACGGGCATCAGCACTGATTGTGCTTTTTTCTAAAAATTAGCATTAAATGGCGGATAAATATAAATTTAAGATTAAAAAATCTAATTTTTAGATTTATCTAGCTAATTTCGCAATCCCCTGCGCGTGCCGACGGGCTACCATAGAGCCTCGATTTCGCTGTCCCACGGCTTTTTGTTATCCCAAGGAAACCATGCTCTCGCAACCCGCTACCAAGTACCGCGCTTTTCCCGCTATTGACCTGCCCGACCGCCAGTGGCCGGGCCGCACCATCACGCATCCGCCCATCTGGATGAGCACCGATTTGCGCGATGGCAACCAGTCGCTGTTCGAGCCCATGAACCTAGAGCGCAAGCTGCGTATGTTCCGCACGGTGTGCGAGGTGGGCTTCAAGGAAATCGAGGTGGGTTTCCCCAGCGCCTCGCAAACCGACTTTGACTTTGTGCGCAAACTGGTCGACGACAAGCTGGTGCCCGAGGATGTGACCGTCGAAGTGCTGACCCAGGCGCGCGAGCATCTGATCCGTCGCACCTTCGAATCGGTGGTCGGCGCGCGCCGCGTCATCATGCACGTCTATAACGCGACCGCTCCCCTGTTTCGCGACGTGGTCTTTAGCATGAGCAAGGCTGAGGTGGTGCAACTGGCCGTGGAGTCGGTAACGCTGATCAAAGAACTGGCCCAGG
>JAEMRG010000149.1 GCA_016463455.1 Rhodoferax sp. | reverse complement strand
GTGACGCATGGCGGCGCGCTGATGACCTTGCTGGACGTATCTATGGCCACCGCCGCTCGCAGCGATACACCGGGCCAAGGCGTAGTGACCATCGAGATGAAAACCAGTTTTATGCAAGCGGCCAGCGGCCCCTTGACGGCGCGCGGCCAGTTGCTGCACCGCACTGCCACAATGGCCTTCACCCAATCGACGATTTACGATGCCAAGGGCCGAGCCTGCGCCATGGCTATGGGCACCTTCAAATACCTGAAAGAAGTGTCCCGCTCGGCCACGCTTTTGCAGCGTGCAGCCACGGGCAGCAACACGGAATAAAAATGCCGCTTAACCGCCAAATCCACCTCAGCAGCCGCCCCAGTGGGCCGCCCGGCTTGAATGATTTCAGCCTGGTCAGCAATCCAACGCCCGACTTGGGTGAAGGCGAGGTGCTGGTGCGCCACCACTTCCTCAGCCTGGATCCGTATATGCGCGGACGCATGAACGATGCCAAAAGCTATGCCCAGCCGCAAGCCCTGAACCAAACCATGCTGGGCGGCACCGTGGGGGAAGTGTTTGAATCGCGCAACCCCGGCTTTGCCGTGGGTGACAAGGTGGTGGGCATGGGCGGCTGGCAGGAATATGGCCTGGTGCCGGCAGCCATGACCGGCATGCTGCGCAAAGTCGATGACAGCCGCATCCCCCTGAGCGCCTACCTGGGCGCCGTCGGCATGCCCGGTGTAACGGCCTATTACGGCTTGGTCCATATCATCGTGCCCAAGGCCGGAGACACCCTGGTGGTGAGCGCGGCCTCGGGCGCGGTAGGCAGTGCTTTTGGTGCCCTGGCTAAAGCGCGGGGCTGCCGCGTAGTGGGCGTGGCCGGTGGCGCGGACAAGTGCGCCTATGGGGTCAAGGAACTGGGTTTTGACGCCTGTGTGGATTACAAGCAGCACCAGGACGCCGCCAGTCTGTCCGCCGCTTTGCAGGCGGTCTGTCCGCAAGGCGTAGAAGGCTATTTTGAAAATGTCGGCGGCATGGTGATGAATGCGGTGCTGCCCTTGATGAACGCCTTTGGCCGCGTAGCGGTTTGCGGCATGATTGCTGGTTACAACGGCACACCGATTCCCATGGCCGCGCCGCAGCTGATTTTGATGCAGCGCCTGCGTTTTCAGGGCTTTATCGTCAGTGAACATCCGCAGGTCTGGCCGGAAGCTTTAGCCGAATTGGGCGGCTTGGTGGCCAGCGGCGCATTGCGTGTGCGTGAAACTATTGCGCAGGGCATAGAAAGCGCGCCGCAGGCCTTTTTGGGTTTGCTGAGCGGGCGTAATTTTGGCAAGCAATTGGTGAAGTTAAATTAAGCCAAACGGAGCATTGGCCCCAAAGGAGTATTGAACATGCAGCAGGACAGCACGGTTTCCGCTGGCGCAAGCCTAGCCTCCCCTGTTGCGGATGCGCAAGCGAGTCCGGTGGAGGTGGCCAAGGCCCCAGCACCGTCGGGCAGCGGTGCGCGTGGCGAAGAGTTTCGTGACGATTTGCGGACCCCCGGCGCGCTTAATGCCCAGGCCCGCAAAGCGCTCAGCGCGCAGGAGTTGCTGCCTTTTACCCAACTAGACGATGTACGCTCGCTGCTGGCGATGGCGCAAACCGGCGTGCTGCTGGTGGTCGCTGGCGCGCTGATCGTGGGCCTGTGGGGCAGCCTGTGGATGTTGGCCGGTATCGTTTTGATGGGGATCGCGCAGCACAGCTTGTTTATCCTCTCGCACGAGGCGGCGCATTACCGTTTGTTATCCCATCGCGGTGCCAACGAGGTGCTGGGGCGCTTGATCGGCATGAGCAGTGGTGTGTCCATGTGCACTTACCGGGTAACCCACCGTTTGCACCACAACAACCTCTACGGCAGCGAAGACCCGGACACTGCCATCCACGGCGGCTACCCCCGTGGTAGAGCCTATTTGCTGCGCAAGCTGGCGCAGGACATCGTCGGCTGGAATGCCTGGAAAACTTATGCGTATTTCTTTGGTGCACCGGCTATCAACGAAGACACGCAGCGCGCCATCCGCCCCCTGGATGACACCTCGCCGCAATTACGCAAGGCCGCCCGGCAGGATCGCTACTGGGTCGTGGGCGCCCATATCGCCATGCCGCTGCTGGCGTACGCCCTGGCGGGCTGGCACGGCCTGGTGGTTTATCTGGTGGTGTGGATCGTGCCTCTTATGACCACGCTGCAACCCATATTGCGTTTGCGCGCGGTATGCGAGCACGGTGCGGTGAGCGATTTGTCCTCGCCGCTGACGGCGGCGCGCAGCAACCGCACATTCGGCAATTGGCCCAATCGGGTGCTGGGTGCTGTTCTCTTCCCGCACCATGTCAACTACCACTTGGAGCACCATTTATACCCCGCTGTGCCGCATTACCACCTGCCGGCGCTGCACCGCGCTTTGCAAGCGCGCGGCGTGCTCGAAGGCGCCGAGGTACGCGACATACCCGAAACTTTGCGCATGGTTTTTGCACCGCGCAAACCCAAAGTCGCCGCAGGAGCCGCCCATGTTTGAATCTGCATCCACCCCGGTTCTGCACCATTACAAAATTTCTCCGTTTTCAGAAAAAGTGCGCTTGGTGCTGGGCTACAAAGGCTTGGCTTGGCGCAGCGTTAGCGTGCCCAACATCCTGCCCAAGCCGGACGTGCTGGCCCTGACCGGCGGCTACCGCAAAACACCGTTTTTGCAAATCGGCGCCGACATTTATTGCGACACGGCGCTCATTTGCGAAGTGCTGGAGCATTTGCAGCCCCAGCCCAGCTTGTACCCGCCGGCCAGCAAAGGCGTGGCCCGTGTACTGGCGCAGTGGGCTGACAGCACTTTGTTTTGGGCGGCCATGGGCTACAACCTCAGCGCGAAAGGCGCAGCCGCTTTGTTTGCCAATGCGCCGCCCGAAGCAGCGCAGGCCTTTAGTGCGGACCGCAGCGCTATGTCCGGGGGTATGACACGGCTGCGCCCGGGCGATGCCAGCGGCATTTACAAGTCCTATTTGCGGCGCTTATCGCACATGCTCGATGCTCAGCCCTTTTTGTTGGGCGAGGCGCCCTGTGTTGCGGACTTTGCGGCCTACCACCCCATATGGTTTACGCGACAGGTGGTGCCGGTGATGGCCTCCATTTTGGACGCTACGCCGGCGGTTCTTGCCTGGATGGACCGCATGGCCGCTCTTGGGCACGGCGTATCTGAAAAATGGAGTGCCGAGCAGGCAATTGGTCTGGCCCATAACAGCCTGCCAATGGCCTTGCCGACCTCGGATGTGTTTCAGGACGACCACGGTTTTGCCCTTGGCTCTGTGGTCAGCGTCGCCGCCGAGACCTTCGGGCAGGAGCCCACCCAAGGCATTTTGCTGGCCGCCACCCGCACCCGCTACAGCTTGCGCCGCGAAGATACCCGCGCGGGCACGGTGCATGTGCACTTTCCGCGCATTGGCTACGTGCTGCGCGCAGTTACCGTATAAATTTTTAACTTCACGGATAGGACACCTTGGCATGATTTCGGATTTTCGCAACAAGACAGCGGTGCTCACCGGTGCAGGTTCTGGCTTTGGCTTGGAGTGCGCGCGCATCGGCGCTAAGTTGGGCATGCACCTGGTGCTGGCCGATGTGCAGCAAGACGTGCTGGACCGGGCCGTGGCCGAAATGCAGGCTGCCGGCGCGCAAGTGCTGGGTATGCGTGTGGACGTGTCTAAGGCAGACCAGGTCGAAGCCTTGGGCGCCGCCACATTGGCGCGTTTTGGCGCGCCGCAATTCGTGTTTAACAATGCCGGTGTCGGCTCGGGCGGCCTGATCTGGGAAAACAGCGTGCAAGACTGGGAATGGGTCATCGGCGTCAACCTAATGGGCGTGGCCCACGGTATCCGCGTATTCACCCCCATGATGCTGGCCGCCGCCGAAAAAGACGCTGCTTTTCAGGGGCATATCGTCAACACCGCCAGTATGGCCGGGCTGCTCAATGCGCCCAATATGGGTATTTACAACGTCAGCAAACACGCTGTGGTCAGCATGAGCGAAACCCTGTACCAAGACTTAGCCCTGGTCACTGACCAGATCAGTGCCAGCGTGCTGTGCCCCTTCTTCGTGCCTACCGGCATCAGCGAAAGCCACCGTAACCGGCCCGAAGGCACGCAAGCTGCGCGCCCTACGCGCAGCCAGTTGATTAGCCAGGCCATGAGCGATAAAGCCGTCAGCAGCGGCAAAGTCTCGGCTGCCGAAGTGGCGCAAAAGGTGTTTGACGCGGTGGGCGCCAACCAGTTTTACATCTACAGCCACCCCAAATCCATCGCTTCGGTCCAGGTACGTATGGAGGATATATTGCTCTCGCGCAACCCTACCGACCCCTTTGCGCACAAGCCCGAACTCGGCGTAGATCTGCGAAAAGCACTGCGCGCCTGAGCCGCTGGCGGGGCAAAGCAAAAAAAGTGGTCAAATACCTCACCTCGTTTTTAATTCATCAGGAAAGATTTTCATGGGCAATTCCATCGTTACCGAAGCAGACCGTAAAGCCACCCCCGCACCCAAACCCCCATTGGGCATGAGCTCGCGTACCGGCGGCCACGGCCAGCGCGTCAGCCTTGAGCGCGGTGTTGCCACGCGCAGCAAGAAAAACCCGGGCAAGCGGGCAAAAAAGGGCGGCTAAGGTCTGCGCGGCTGCGCGCAGTCTGTCAATGGCCGGTTTGAGCGGGTCGCAAGTACCACCTGAGGGAAACCCAGGTGGTATTTTTTTACTTGGGTTTATCCGGACTGCGCTTCATCACGCGTTGACCATCACTAGTTTGCCCATCACAGCGCGCGAGCCCATGTGGGCGTAGGCGGCTTTGAGTTCGGACATGGGCATGGTGCGGTCGATCACCGGTTTGATCTTGCCTTGCGCGTACCACTGGGCTAGTTCGGCCATGGCGACCATGCTTTTTTGTGGTTCGCGCTTGGTGAAATCTCCCCAGAACACGCCCACGATGGACGCGCCTTTGAGTAGGGCCAGATTCAGGGGCAGGGCGGGGATAGGGCCTGCGGCAAAGCCGATGACCAGGTAGCGTCCGCGCCAGGCGATGGAGCGAAAGGCCGGTTCGGCAAAGTCGCCGCCCACCGGGTCATAAATCACGTCCGGGCCTTTACCGCCGGTCAGGGCTTTGATGGCTTCGCGCAGGTTTTCGGTACTGTAGTTGATGGTTTCGTCGGCGCCAATGCTGCGGCACAGGGCGCATTTTTCATCGGTGGAGGCGGCAGCGATAACCCGTGCCCCGGCGGCTTTGGCGATTTGGATGGCCGAGGTGCCAACCCCGCCAGCCG
>JAEMRG010000148.1 GCA_016463455.1 Rhodoferax sp. | reverse complement strand
GCACCTGCAAAGAAAGCCGCACCGGCTAAGAAGGCTGCACCTGCGAAGCCTGCTGCTCCTGCGGCGCAGACCAAGCTCAACCCTAAGGCCGCCTGGCCTTTCCCGAGCGCATCGAAGCCCTGATTTATTGCAGCTTCGAACCCAAGCCCGGCATGCTTCGCGCGTGCTGGGCTTTTTTCATACGTTTCCCACTGAGACTTTCCGTTTGCTGGCCATGTGCTGGCGCAAGTGCTGCTACCCATTCGCATGCACCTGCGGGTGGCCGGGCAGGCTAGTAAGAATCTGGGCGCACGCTCGGGCGGGCTTGTCAATCCAAAGTCGCACTCATCAGGATCCAGCCTTCCTGCGTATCCAGCACCTGCAACTGGCAAAACTGCGCGTAGGCGGCTTGCAAGTCCTCAGCCTGACGCTCCAATATGCCGGACAAGAGCAATCGGCCGCCGCTCTGCGTAAGGCTGCACAAAAGCGGGGCCAGCACTTTCAAGGGCGAGGACAAAATATTGGCCACTACCAAGGCGTAGCTTCCAGTAGCTGCATCGGGTAAGCCTGCCTCTAGGCGAACGGCATTATTCTTGGCATTGTCCAGGGTGGCTTGCACCGCTGCTGGATCGATGTCGACTGCGCAGACCGCGCTAGCGCCGAATTTGGCGGCAGCGATGGCCAATATGCCTGAACCACAGCCGTAGTCCAAGACTTTGGCCGGTAAAGGATTGCGGGCGATCCAATGCAGGCACATCCGCGTGGTGGGGTGGGTTCCGGTACCAAAGGCCAGGCCCGGGTCGAGCACAATGCTGTGGCTAGCGGCCAACGGAAGTTGGTGCCAACTGGGCACAATCCAAAAACTTGGTGTGATTTGCACTGGCGCAAACTGCGCTTGCGTCAACCGTACCCAGTCCTGGTCAGCGATCGCAGTCACCCCTTGCAGCGAGCAGCCATCAAAAAAATCTTGTGCTTGCAATAGCCGGCCGGCTTCTCGTGCCTGGCTTTGCTCGCTAAAGAGCGCAAGCACCACCGAGCGTTCCCATCCGTCCCGCGGCGCCGGCATGCCCGGTTCGCCAAACAAAGCTTGCTCCGCCTCAGTATGGGCGTCTGCGTCTTCCACACTGACACTCAGGGCGTCCAGCGCCTGCAAGGCATCGCTCAGGGTTTCGACCTGGCTTTGCGCGCACACCAGGCGCAATTCATACAGACTGGCTTCAGCGCTTGTGCTGTTCAAGCCAATGCTCCAGATAGTGAATATTGGTGCCGCCGGCCATGAACTTGGCATCTACCATGAGCTCACGGTGCAAGGGGATATTGGTACTGATGCCCTCTACCGCGGTTTCCAGCAAAGCGGTGCGCATGCGCGCCAGTGCTTGCTCACGCGTATCGCCGTGGACGATGAGTTTGCCAATCATGGAGTCGTAATTGGGCGGAACAAAATAATTGGAATAAATATGCGAATCCACCCGTACACCAGGCCCGCCGGGGGCGTGCCAGGTGGTGATGCGACCTGGGGAGGGCGTGAATTTGAAGGGGTCTTCGGCGTTGATGCGACATTCGATGGCATGCCCGGAAATGGTGATCTGGCGTTGGGTAAAGGGCAGTTTTTCGCCCGCGGCCACCATGATCTGGGTCTTGACGATGTCCACGCCGGTGACCATCTCAGTCACCGGATGTTCCACTTGCACGCGGGTGTTCATCTCGATGAAATAAAACTCACCCGCCTCATACAGAAACTCAAAAGTACCCGCGCCGCGGTAGCCCATTTTTTTGCAGGCGGTGACGCAGCGCTCACCGATGCGCTCAATCAGCTTGCGGTTGATGCCAGGGGCAGGAGCCTCTTCGAGAATCTTCTGGTGCCGCCTTTGCATGGAGCAATCGCGCTCTCCCAAATAAACCGCATTTTTAAAGGAGTCGGCCAAAATCTGGATTTCAATATGGCGTGGGTTTTGGAGAAACTTCTCCATATACACCGAAGGATTGCCAAACGCGGCCCCGGCCTCCGCCTTGGTCATGGCCACGGCATTAATCAGCGCCGCTTCGGTATGCACCACGCGCATGCCGCGGCCGCCGCCACCGCCTGCCGCCTTGATGATGACCGGGTAACCCACGCTTTTTGCAATCCGGCGGATTTGGACGGGGTCATCGGGCAACTCGCCCTCCGAGCCGGGCACGCAGGGGACGCCGGCGCGGATCATGGCCTGTTTAGCCGATACCTTGTCGCCCATGATGCGGATGCAATCAGGTGTGGGCCCGATGAATTGGAAACCGCTTTTTTCTACCCGCTCGGCGAAATCGGCGTTTTCACTTAAAAAGCCATAACCGGGATGGATGGCTTCAGCGTCCGTCACTTCGGCGGCCGAAATAATGGCCGGCATATTCAGATAGCTCAGGCTCGATGCCGCCGGTCCGATACAGACTGCTTCCTCAGCCAGGCGCACGTACTTCGCGTCGCGGTCGGCCTCGGAATACACCATCACGGCGCGAACGCCCAACTCGCGGCAGGCGCGCTGGATGCGCAGCGCAATTTCGCCACGGTTGGCAATCAGGATTTTTTTAAACATGGCTTGGCGTTATTCGATCATGAACAGGGCTTGCCCGTATTCCACTGCCTGACCGTTTTCGCACAATGCCTGAACCACTTTGCCGGATTTGTCCGCTTCAATCTCGTTGAGAATTTTCATGGCTTCAATAATGCAGATAGTCTCACCCGCCTTGACCATGTCGCCGACATCCACAAACGCTTTGGCGCCGGGGGAGGAGGAGCGGTAAAAAGTGCCAACCATAGGCGATTTGACGGTGTGCAGTTCGCTGACCTCGGGCGCCGACGCTTCAGCGGGCGCTGCCGGTGGCGCGCCCTGGGGCACACTCTGAGTCTGCGGCGTACCCGCAATCGCCGGCGCATAGCTATGGACGATGGCTTGCGAGCCTTTGACGATTCTTACTTTGCCTTCGGCCTCGGTAATCTCCAACTCTGAAACATTGGAGTCGGAGACCAGGTCGATCAGAGTTTTCAGTTTGCGTAAATCCATGGATCCTCCTTGCATTTGACAGGGCCGATTGGCAATGCCGTCGCGTCGAACGCGTATAAAAATACTTTAAATTAATTAAAATTGTTTAAAAAATTCTAACGCAGCCTAAATTGACGCATCACACGGCATAAGGCTGTTGGCGCATTAGGCCTTTATAGCCGCTATCTTAAGCCACGCCACTGGTCCAGGTCCTGCTGCACTATGCGCCCGAGTTTGCGCTGAGCGATCTGGCCATCGCTTGAAAATACGACGGTAAAGGGTAGGCTTCCCGTCAAATTGCCCAGCTCCCGGCTTAGCTCGGTGCCTTCGATTCCGGCCATACCAATCGCAAAGGACAGCGGGCTGGTGTTTAAAAAAGTTAGCACACGTTCGGGTTTGTCTACGGCTAATCCAAGAACTTGCCATCCGTTGCCTTTGTTTTGTTGATAAAAGGCCTCGATTAGGGGAAGTTCCTCAATACACGGTGGGCACCAGGTAGCCCAAAAATTGACCAGTAGCGGTCGTCCTTGAAAGCTTTGCATATCAAAGTTCTGGCCCTGCGGGCTGATCCATTGGCGCGCCCATAAGCCGGCCGGTGCGGCATCCTGCGCGGGGCGATGCCGCCACCAGGAGGCGGCAATACCGGCGCCCAGAGCGGTCGCCGCAAGCGCTCCCAAAGCCCAGCGGCGGCGCGGCGCGGCGGGAGCGGGTACGGGTAAATCAGATGGCTGCATGCGCGCTATTGTCCATCAAAGTGCGCAAGGCCTTGGCGCCACCCCGCCAGCGCCGCCCCTGCGCGTCCGATTGCAGCGCCCCTCGGATACCATCCAAGTCGTTCACAAGCAAGTGCAGGCCGATATAGGATTTGAACGCCTCACACCAGACTTGCACACTCAGTGCATCGACCGTCTCGCCATGCAAACCGGTGACTTGGCGGGCCGCAAAGCGCACGCCCCTATCGATCAAGGTAATTTCGGCTATTTTGGAGTCTTCGCAGAATAACTGCAGGTAAATGTCCGAGTGGCGGGTGGCCGTGCCACGCCAGACCGCGCCACCCAGATGGGGCTGAAAACCGGATAAGCGCTCCATCCAGTCCATGGCGATACCGCGCAGCACGCCAAGCTCTTGCGCCTGGCTTTCAGGGCAGAAGATAGCGATGTAGTCTTGCACCGCCTGTTCCATGGTTTCGTGGTCGGGCAGGCCCTGGCGGGGCGAGAGGCCGAGTTGCTGGGCCGCACGGCGCTTGGCCGCGCCGAAGTCCAGCCCTTCCTCGACCACTGAGCGCGCCGCCACCGCCGCTATTTCCGCTTTGATGCTGTCCATGGCTGCATTGTGCACCGATGAAGCACCTGTCAAGCCTTGCTGGCCGCTGACTCGCCAGCGATGCAGGCACGGGAGTGGCACTGCGCGGGCAGGGGTGGCCGGTAAAATTCGGCGATGCACATACACATATTGGGGATTTGCGGCACGTTTATGGGCGGCCTGGCGGCCTTGGCGCGTGAGGCCGGCCACCGGGTGACGGGGTGTGACGCCGGTGTGTATCCGCCCATGAGTGATCAATTGCGCGAGCTGGGCATCGAGGTGATGCAAGGCTTTGCTGCCGACCAGCGGGCCCTGGCGCCCGACATGTATGTGGTGGGCAATGTGGTCAGCCGTGCCCGCGACACCGACGGCAGCGCCAAATTCCCGTTGATGGAAGCGATTTTGGACCAGGGCCTGCCCTATACCAGCGGCCCACAGTGGCTGGCTGAGCATCTCCTGGCCGGTCGCCATGTGCTGGCGGTCGCCGGTACGCATGGCAAAACCACCACTACCGCGATGCTGAGCTGGATTTTGGAACACGCGGGTCTTCAGCCAGGCTTTTTGATCGGCGGCGTGCCCTTGAACTTTGGCGTTTCCGCCCGCCTGGGGCAAGGCGCCCCGTTTGTGATTGAAGCTGACGAATACGACACCGCGTTTTTCGACAAGCGCAGCAAGTTCGTGCATTACCGGCCCCGCACCGCCATTTTGAACAACCTGGAATTCGACCACGCCGACATTTTTGACAACCTACAGGCCATTGAGCGGCAGTTCCACCATTTGCTGCGCACGGTGCCGTCCAATGGGCGGGTGCTGGTCAATGGCTTGGAAGAAAGTCTGGCGCGAGTGTTGCAAATGGGTTGCTGGAGCGAGGTACGCAGTTTTGGTGCAGCGGTGAGCGATTTTTCCGCACAAGGCGATCCCGAAGATTTCGCGGTACTCCAACAGGGCGCGCAGGTCGCACGGGTGCAATGGGCCTTAGGCGGCGTACACAACCAGCTCAACGCCCTGGCCGCTATCGCGGCGGCAGAACATCTGGGCGTGCGCCCGGCGCGCGCGGCTTTGGCC
>JAEMRG010000147.1 GCA_016463455.1 Rhodoferax sp. | reverse complement strand
ACCGCTTGCGCATCGCGGGTCACCAGCGTGGGGCCGATGTGCTGCGGGAACTCCATAATCGCCAGCTTCTCAGGGTGGTCGCGCAGCGCACGCGGCTTGTTAAACACCTTGGCGCCCTCTCGCTCAGCTTGCTCCAGCAGGTGCGTAGCGTAAAAATATTCGCTGTCAAAAGGCGGGTCTTTGCGCATCACAACGGCGTCAAAACCGTGCAGAGCCAGCACCGCAGCGGATTGCTCCTCAAACCAGTGCCCGGCCTGACCGGTCAGGGTGATCCGCCGCGTGTGCGCCTGCACCACGCCGCCTTGCTGCCATAGCAAGTGTCGCGGCTCGCAAGCGGCAATCTGGTGGCCGCGCCGCTGCGCCTCGCGCATCATGGAAAACGTGGTGTCCTTGTAGGTCTGAAAAGACTCCAGCGGGTCGGCGACAAACAAAATTTGCATCAAAAAAATCCTCCGGGATTACATCCTAGCCCTGGGTTCAGACGCCAGGCTGGGAAGCGACCAAGCGCCAAGCGAAGGCGCTTGCGCTTTAGGCCTTGCGTGGCCGGTAGTGTTGCACAGCCAAGGCCAGGCTGCCGGCCAGCAAGCCCCAAAACGCTGAGCCTACGCCACCAATGACGACGCCGCTCAAGCTAATCAAAAAAGTCACCATGGCCGCTTCGCGGTCTGATTCTTTATGCAAAGCGCTGGCCAATGCATTGCCAATGGTGGCCATCAAAGCCAGGCCGGCGATGGCCACAACCAGGGCTTGGGGGAAAGCGCTGAGCATGGCCATGATGGTGGCGCCGAACAAGCCCAGGGCAATATAGAGCAAACCGCAACAGACCGCAGCGGTGTAGCGGCGCGCCTTGTCTGGGTGCGCTTGCGGGCCCATGCACATGGCGGCGGTGATGGCGCTTAAGTTCAGCGAAAACGCGCCAAAGGGCGCAAACACCAGGGTCGCGACGCCGGTCATGGTGAGGATGCGCGAGATTGGCAAACCGGCGTCTCCTCCGTTAGCACGTTCATCGCCAAAACCACAGGCCTTGATGGCGGCTACACCCGGCATGTTTTGCGAGGCCATGGTCACCACAAACAAAGGCAGCGCCAGACTAACCATGGCCGACCAGGTAAATTCAGGCGCCACATACACCGGCAAAGTTAGGCCCGTGGGAATCACCACATTGGCAAACCCCCCCTGCCCTGCCACAAACAAAACAGCGAATAAAAGCGTAAGCGGCACCGCATACAAAGGCATAAAACGCCGGCTCAGTAAATACGTCAACAGCATTAGCAAGACCAAGGGCAAGGCTGTTTGCGCGGCGGCAAAACCTGCAATGCCAAAGCGCGCCAACACGCCCGCTAACAAAGCGCTGGCGATGCTCAGCGGAATGCGCTTGGTCAAAGCCTCAAACCAGCCGCTGGCGCCGATCAGCACGATCAAGGCCGCACTCGCCATAAACGCGCCTACCGCTTGGCCCATGCTGAAACCGCCAGCCAGGCCGGCGCTGGCCAATACCGCAGCGCCCGGCGTGCTCCAGGCCACCATCACGGGTTTGCGCAACATCAAGGAGGGTAGGGCCGTCGTCAGACCCATGCCGATGCTGATCGCCCAGACCCAAGAAGCCAGCATTTCCTGGGTCGCGCCAAAGGCTTGCGCGGCCTGAAACACGATGGCGATGGAGCTGGTAAAACCCACCAACACCGCCACAAAACCGGCAGTGAAAGTGGACCAGCTCAGGTCTTTGAAAAATTGCACCGTGGCCTAAATTTCTATCTTGGAGCCCAGCTCGACCACCGAGTTGTTGGGCAGGTTCAAAAAGTCAGCGGCGCTGCTGGCGTTATGGTGCATTTGGGCAAATAGCTTTTCGCGCCAAGGCGCCATGCCCCGGCCCAACACCGGAACCACGGTATCGCGGGACAAAAAGAAACTCGTGGACATCGGCTCCAAGGCGACGCCCCTGCCCTTGAGTTGCTGCAAGGCCTTGGGAACGTCGGGGTCGTTTTTAAAGCCATAGTGAATCAGCACCTGCCAGCAGTCATGGCCCAGGCGTTCGATCTCGATACGCTTGTCCAGGCCGATCCAGGGCACTTCATGGTTGCGCACCGCCACAAACAAATTGGTCTCATGCAAAACTTTGTTGTGTTTCAAGTTATGCAAGAACGCATTGGGCACCGTGCCCACTGCGGCACTCAGAAACACCGCCGTGCCGTCCACCCGGGCGGGCGGGCTGATAAACACAGAGTCCAAAAACCCACGCAAATCCAGCGCATCAGCCTTGATTTTGGAGTTAAGCAAAGCCCGACCGTCCTTCCAGGTTCCCATGAGCACGAAGATCACCCCGCCAATGACCAAGGGGAACCAGCCTCCGTCCAAGAGCTTGAGCAAGTTGGAGGCCCAAAACATGAAGTCCACAGCGAAGAAAAAGCCAGTGGCCAGCAGGCACAAAGCTAACGGGTATTTCCATCGGTAACGGATGACAAAAAAGGTCAGGATGGTGGTAATCAGCATGTCGGTACACACCGCAATGCCATAAGCTGCCGCCAGATTGCTAGAGGACTTGAACATGCCCACCGCCAGCACAATGACGACAAACAAGCCCCAGTTGACGGACGGGATGTAGATCTGCCCGGCCTCACGCGCACTGGTGTGGATCAAGTTCAGGCGCGGCAGGTAACCCAGTTGAATCACCTGCTTGGTCACGCTAAAGGCGCCGGTGATCAAAGCCTGCGAAGCAATGACCGCTGCCAGTGTGGCCAGCACCACCAAAGGTATCAGCGCCCAGTCCGGGGCCATCATGTAAAACGGGTTTTTTACCGCGGCCGGATTGGCCAGCAGCAAAGCACCCTGGCCGAAATAGTTCAAGGTCAGTGAGGGCATGACCACTGCAAACCAGGCAATACGGATAGGCTTTTTGCCAAAGTGGCCTAAATCGGCGTAGAGGGCTTCGGCACCCGTGACGCACAAGACCACCGCGCCTAACAAGATGAAGGTAATGCCGGGATTTTCCCAAACAAAAATCGCTGCGTAATGGGGACTGATCGCCAACAAAATGGCCGGGTTGGCGGCAATATGAAAAACACCCAAAGCGCCGATAACAGCAAACCATACCAAGGTAATGGGGCCAAAAAATTTGCCAATGCCGGCCGTACCGCGCTTTTGCACCCAAAACAGGCAAAACAAAATTACCAAAGTCAGCGGCACCACGTACTTCACAAAGCGCGGCGAAATCACCTCCAGACCTTCGACGGCTCCCAACACCGAGATGGCTGGGGTAATCACCCCGTCACCGTAAAACAAGCAGGTACCAAAAATGCCTACATTGAGCAGCACGCCGCGTAAGACCGGCTTGTCCTTGACCGCTTGCGAGGCCAAGGCCAGCATAGCGATCAACCCCCCCTCGCCCGCGTTGTCGGCGCGCAACACCAAGACCACGTATTTGAGCGAGACGATGATGGTCAGCGTCCAGAAAATCATGGACAAGATGCCGTACACATTGTCTGGAGTGAAGGGCACATGCCCGGAGCCGAACACTTCTTTGAGCGCGTACAGCACGCTGGTGCCGATATCGCCATAGACCACGCCAATGGCGCCGACGGTCATGGCCGTAAGTGATGATTTTTGTGAAGACACAAGTTGCACCGGCCACATTAGCGGCGCGGATTCGGTTGTCGCGAGGGGCACCATTGTGCTACGGCAAATGCCGTTTTCAGCCTGCTACGGGAGGCCAAACCAAAAAATATGTTGCAATGCAGCAAGAAAAGTCGCTGCTGCAACTAAAGCTACACCCTAGCGGGCGGGCTAATCGCCTTCGTCGGCCAATGGATCGGTGGCTTCGAGCTCATAGCTGGCCGCTAGCATAGCCAAGCGGCCCACCACGCCATACATATAAAAGCGGTTGGGCTCGCTGGCACCGGGGCGTACGCCCAGCTGTGGTAGCTGGGTGCTAGGCCCAAAGGCCAGCGGCACATACAAAGAGCCCGGAGCGCTCAGGTTTTCATCCTCGCCGCGGTCGGCGTGGATGCGGTAAAAACCTCCCACCACATAGCGGTCCATCATGTACACCACAGGCTCGGCCACGGCGTCGTTCATGCGCTCATGGGTGAGCACGCCTTCTTGCACGATCAACTGGCGCAAACCGCCGTCCTGGAGCTGCGCCGCCTGGGTGCGCGCCACCAGTTCGGGTAACTGCTTGGTTTCGCGCACCGTCATAAGTCCCATGCCGCTGCTGCTGTTGTCAGCCTTGACGATGACGAAGGGCTTTTCCTTGATGCCGTATTCCTTGTACTTGCGGCGCACTTTGCTCAAAGTGGAGTCCACCCGGGCACTCAGGGCAGCCAAGCCCTTGGCATCGGCCAGATCGACATCGCCGCAGCTTTCGTACAGCGGATTGATCAGCCAAGGGTCAATACCCGTGAGCTTGCCAAAGCGCTTGGCGATTTCTTCATAGCAGGCGAAATGCATGCTTTTGCGGCGCACCGCCCAGCAGGCGTGCAGGGGCGGCAGCAGATATTGCTGGTGCAAGTCTTCCAAAATACCGGGGATGCCCGCCGCCAGATCGTTGTTCAACAAGATAGTGCAGGGGTCAAAGTCCTTGACGCCAATGCGCCCTTTGATGCGCAACACCGGCTCAAGGGTGATGCTCTCGCCGCCGGGCAATTCAATCACCGTGCTTTTCTTGATCTCGGGACTGATCGACCCGATGCGGACATGGAGCCCCGCCATATGAAATATACGCCGCAGCTGCGCCAGGTTGCTCAGGTAAAAAGTGCTGCGAATGTCGTGCTCGGGGATGATGAGCAGGTTGCGTGCCTCGGGGCAGATTTTCTCGATCGCCACCATCGCCGCCTGCACCGCCAAGGGCAGCATCTCGGGCGTCAGGTTATTCCAGCCGCTAGGATAAAAGTCGGTATCCACCGGCGCCAGCTTGAAACCGGCATTGCGCACATCTACCGAGGTATAAAAGGGCGGCGTGTGCTCCATCCACTCCAGCCGGAACCAGCGCTCAATCGCCGGCATGGTGTCCAGCAGGCGCTGCTCCAGTTCATTGATAGGGCCGGTCAGGGCGGTAACGAGGTGGGGGACCATAGTGGGCGATTTTGAAGCGAAGTCTAAAGCCAATTCTGTCAGGCCAACTTGACAGAGATGGTGCGCTTGTCTAAAAATTCAAGAGTAACGCTGTCTTAGCGACATTAGGCAGAGAAAATTCTCCAACTTGGCCGCTAAGCAGCCATCTGCGGCGGTGAATTAAGCCCGCACTTCCCCCTGCCCCAGCACCACGTACTTGAGCGAGGTCAGTCCCTCGATGCCTACCGGGCCGCGGGCGTGAAATTTGTCGGTGGAAATACCGATTTCAGCGCCCAGGCCGTACTCAAAACCGTCAGCAAAACGGGTGCTGGTGTTGACCATGACGCTGGCCGAGTCCACCTCGCG
>JAEMRG010000146.1 GCA_016463455.1 Rhodoferax sp. | reverse complement strand
GAAGTGCGCGCTGCCACACGCGCCAAAAAAGCCGAACACTTTGACCCCCGCTTCCACTTGGCGGTAACCGCCGCGACCGAACATTTCACCGCTATGTTTGCCGACTGGACGCTGCGTCACCCCGAGGCCTTCGAGGGCGCGGAGGAGCGCCTAGCTACGCTGTGGCTGTGGCATGCCTCCGAAGAGTCTGAGCACCGCAGCACCGCCTTCAACATTTACCAGGCCGCCGGTGGCAGCCACAAGTGGCGGGTACGCACTTTCAAACTGGTTAGTTGGATTTTTATCACCGATGTGTTGCGCCAGACGGTGCGTAATCTGTGGCATGACCGCAGCCTGTTCCAATGGAATACCTGGCGCAGTGCCTGGCGTTTGCTGCTGGCGCGCGACGGTTTGCTGCGCAGCAACCTGCCGATGTGGCGCGACTATATGCACCCTGACTTTCACCCCGAGCAGCACGATGCCAGCAACTCGCAAGCCTGGCTGCGCGACAACACGCGCTTTTTCACGCCGGTCAAAACCGTGACTGCAACGCCAGCCACGGCCGCTTAAGCGCGCGCTCATCTTATGCAGGCGCCCCTGGTTTTCAAAGGCTCGCCCGGCTCGCCCTACACCCGCAAGATGATGGCGCTGATGCGCTATCGCCATATTCCTTACCGCTACCTGGTCGGCGAGGCCGCAGACCGTGCTGGTATGCCCAAGCCACCGGTCGAATTGCTGCCCACGTTTTACCTGCCCGATGCGCAGGGGCAGGTGCAAGCGGTGACCGATTCCACCCCGCTGCTGCGCCGCCTAGAGCGTGATGTGCCAGGCCGTGCAGCCAGGCCGCAGGATGCCGTGCTCGCTTTTATCGATGCATTGTTGGAAGACTTTGCCGATGAGTGGCTCACCAAGGCCATGTTCCATTACCGCTGGCATTACGCGCCGGACATAGACCGCGCCGGCAAAACCATTCCCCTGCATTGGGGCGGTTTGCAGATGGATGAAAAAGTGGTTGCCGCAGGCAAAGCCTTTTTTTCGCAACGGCAAATTTCACGTCTCGCGGTCATCGGTTCCAACCCGACCACCGCGCCTTTGATTGAAGCGGGCTATGTGCGCTTGCTGGGGCTTTTGGACGCGCATTTTTCGCAACATGCTTTTTTGATGGGTGGCAGGCCGGGCGCGAGTGACTTTGCGCTCTACGGGCAGTTGTCGCAACTGGCTTTGTTCGACCCCACGCCCATGGACTTGGCCGTGCAGCATGCGCCGCGCACCTTTGCCTGGACCGGCTGGATGGAAGATTTGTCGGGTTGGGAAGTGCAGGACGATGCCTGGCTGGATGCGGCGCATTTACCGGCCAGTCTTTTGGAATTGCTGGCTGAATTGGCGCAAGGCTATGTGCCGGTGATGCTGGCCAATGCCCGCGCTTTGTTGCGTGGTGAAAAACAATTGCGTGTCGAACTGCCGCAAGGCGTGTGGGAGCAGGGCACCGTCACTTACCAAGGCAAATGCCTGCGCTGGCTGCGCGAAGAGTTTGCGGCGCTCGATGCTAAAGGCCAGGCCCAAGCGGATGCGATTTTGCAGGCGGCCGGCATTGCCGATGTGATGCACGCGCCCTTGTAAAGCCCGCAGCGAAAGCCCAGCCTTGCGGGACAATGGCGCGCAGCCGGATACCGCCCCACACCGCACATGACCATGACCATGACTTCTAAACCCATTTTGCTATCGGCTGCTGCGCTGTTGCTGGCGCTAGCGGCCTGGTTGTGGTGGTCCGCAGACAGGGCGCAAGTGCATGCGCTGGAGGAGCCCTTGCAATGTGCATTGCCTGCGCAACCGGCATCGGCGCCGCATGCGGGCATGGTCTGGGTGCCTGGCGGCAGGCTGCAACTGGGCGATACCGTCTACCCTGAAGAGCTTCCGGTGCGTAGTGTGGCAGTGCAGGGTTTTTGGATGGACCGCACCGAAGTGACCAATGCACAATTTGCCGCCTTCGTGCAAGCCACCGGCTATGTCACGGTGGCAGAGCAGGCGGTGGATGCCAAGGTCCACCCCGAACTTGCGCCCGATCTGCGTCTGCCCGGCGCAGTGGTGTTTGTCAGCCCGACTGATTTGAATGGCGGGGGTAACCCGGCGCAATGGTGGCGCTACTTGCCAGGCGCCAATTGGCGCCACCCCGGCGGTCAACAGACCTCGATTGAGGGGCGCGGTGCATTCCCCGTGGTTAACCTGAGCTACCGCGACGCCTCGGCCTATGCCCGATGGGCGGGACGTACTTTGCCCAGCGAAGTACAGTGGGAATGGGCAGCGCGCTCAGCGGCGGCGCCTACGCAGACTGAACACGCACAGCCTGCGCAGGCCAATACCTGGCAGGGTTTGTTTCCGGTCAGCAATTCAGCGCAAGACGGCTTTGTCGGGCTGGCGCCGGTGGGCTGCTATGCGCCCAATGCGCTGGGCTTGTTTGACATGCTGGGCAACGTCTGGGAAATCACCCGCGACCTTTACCTTGAGGACCACACCCAGTTAGCGCCGGAAATGGAAACCGCCGACTACGCCGGCCTGCGGCCTGCGGGCGGCCCGGTAGCGCGCCATGTGATTAAGGGCGGCTCGTTTTTGTGCGCGCCCAATTACTGCATGCGCTACCGCGCCGGTGCGCGTCAGGCCCAAGAGGACGACTTAGCCGTTAGCCATTTAGGCTTTCGCACCATCTTGCAAGCGCCGGGCCCGTGAAGGCCGCTAGCGCACTTAGCGCCTTTGCTTTTGCACCAGGTATTTGGCGATGATGTCCAGAAAGAACTGTTTGCTGGCGCTGGGCATGTGCGGCTGGATCAAGGCGTGGAAGCTGCCTACGACCGAGAGGTAGAACAAGGTGGCCAACTCGGCGGCGGTTTTCTCGTCCTGCACCAGTGGCATGAATTTGCGCTTGAACAAGGCGATGCGTAGCGCGTCCATTTTGCGCATCACGGCAGCGACATGCGCATCGCGCCGCCCCAGGGCGCGCAGCGCCAATTCAAAGCGCATATCGTCCAGTGCATCGCCGCCGTGGGCCAGGGCCTGGTCCAGCATGATTTCCAGCGCTTTGGCCGGGTCCTCGCTGCCGGCTTGTTCCAGCCTCTGGTGCGCCTCCAATTCGCGCGCCTCCCAGCGCTCGACCAGGGCCTCTATCAAAGTCGCATGGTCTTTGAAATGCCAGTAAAAACTGCCCCGCGTCACTTGCAGCGTGTCAGCCAGCGTCAGCACCCGCACGCCGTCAAAGCCGTGTTCGACGGCGGCGCGAAATGCTGCATCCAGCCAGTCGTCACGGCCCAGGCGCGAAACCAGGGTTTTGTCAGTCGGTGCGGAGTCCGCGTTTTTGCGAAGAGTGGCGCGGCTGGCCATGCGTTTCCAAACTCAGTAAATAAGACACCTATTGTCACCCAAGCGTAATCGGCCAGTCATGGACGATGCAAAGGGTTTTGGCGGCATAGCGCCAGGGTGTGCTGTGCTTGACAGCGAAGGTGCCCTGTGGGTACAGGCCCGTGCTACATTGCCTAGTGGATTTTCGCTTGCAGGGTCGCCGGGCCCCGAGCGCCCATGCAATGTAATGAGGAGACTCTTGGAATGTCGCTAAATCAATGGCCGGGCTTGCGTCCGGGCTTACTGGCCTTGTTCGGTGCTCTGGCGTTTCCAGTGGCGCTCAATGCGGCATCGGGCGCGGTCGCGCCAAGCCCCGGGGCCATCGGTGCGGCGGCCAAGCGCCCCAATTTTGTGGTGCTGGTAGCTGACGACTGGGGCTTTTCGGACCTGGGTGCTTTTGGCGGCGAAATCGATACGCCCCACCTCAATGCGCTAGCCAAAGCTGGTGTGCGCTTCACCAATTTCCATGTGGCGGCCTCGTGTTCGCCCACGCGCTCGATGTTGCTGACCGGCGTGGACAACCACCGCAATGGCGTAGGTAATTTGCGCGAAGCCATGCCGACCGAGCATCTGGGCAAACCCGGTTACCAGGGCTCGCTGACGCGCAATGTGGTGACGGTGGCTTCGCTATTGCAGGACAGCGGTTACCGCACCTATATCGCGGGCAAATGGAATGTGGGCTCGGAGCCCTACAACCTGCCCAATCAGCGTGGCTTTGACAAATCCATTGTGCAGGGCGATACCGGTTCGGACAACTGGGAGCCCAACAAGCAATACCTGCCCCATCTGCCCGAGGTCTATTGGTTTGAAGACGGGCAACGGGCCAAGATGCCAGCCGAGTTTTATTCCTCGCAGTATTTTGTCGATCGCACCATCGAATACATGGATGCGGATGCGCGCAAAGACCAGCCTTTCTTGGCCTATATCGGTTTCCAGGCGAACCATGTGCCGGTGCAAGCCCCCCAAGAACTGATAGCCAAATACAAAGGCCGCTACCGCGAGGGCTGGACGGCTTTGCGCGAGCGTCGCCTGGCAAAGCAAATTGAATTAGGCCTGGTGCCTGCCAGCACGCGCATGACCACTATGTCCACCACGGGCGACTGGAAAGCTTTGTCTGAAAAAGAGCGCTTGCACATGGAGCGCCAGATGGAGGTCTATGCCGCCATGGCCGAGTCCATGGATATGCATATCGGGCGTTTGGTAGACCATTTGAAAAAAACCGGGCAATACGACAACACCGTGTTTTTGTTTTTGTCAGACAATGGCCCCGAAGGCTCGGACTACCACGAGGCGCAGCCCTGGCTGGTGTTTAACTACAAGCAAGACACCGAGACCCTGGGCGCTAAAGGCACCTACGGCATACCCGGCCCCAGCTGGGCCAGTGCCTCGGCGGCACCGCTGCATACCTATAAATTTTGGGCCGGTGAGGGCGGCATCCGCGCCCCTATGCTGATGGCTGGGCCGCCTGTGCGTCGCGCCAACCAGATTGAAAACGCCTTAACCCATGTGACCGACATCACGCCCACGCTGCTGGATATTGCGCAAGTGCCACGGCATGCCGGTCAGTACAAAGGCACCCAAGTAGAAGCCTTAACGGGCATGAGTCTGCTGCCGCTTTTGCAAGGCACAGCGACGGCGGTTCGTAAGCCGGAGCAAACTCTGGGCTATGAGCTGTCGGGCAATTCGGCCTTGTTCAAGGGCAATTTGAAATTGATGCGCAATATGCCGCCGCTCGGTGATGGTCTATGGCGTTTGTACGACCTGAGCCAAGACCCTGGCGAAACCCAAGACCTGAGCGCGCAACTGCCCCAAGAATTCGCGGCTATGCAAGACGACTTTGCGGCCTGGGCCAAGGCCAACCAGGTGCTGGATATGCCGGCGGACTACAGCCCGCAAAAGCAAGTCATGATCAATGGCTTTTGGCGCTACTGGCTGCCGGTACATGGCAAGACGATGGCCTTGATTTTGGCCGTGTTGGTGCTGCTGCCGGTGTGGCTGCTGCTGCGCAGACGCAAGCGCCGCCTATGAGCGCTGGCTATTACGCCAG
>JAEMRG010000007.1 GCA_016463455.1 Rhodoferax sp. | reverse complement strand
CCCGTGGTCACCGATATGCGCCAGGCCGCGCACGGCCTGAACTGGTGCGTGGGCGAAATGGAAAAGCGCTACAAGCTAATGAGCAAAATGGGTGTGCGCAATCTGGCCGGCTTTAACGCCAAAATAGACGAAGCCAAGGCGCAGGGCACTTTTGTTTACAACCCCTTTAGCCTGACCCCCGAAGACCCGGAGCCGCTGGACCGTCTGCCGCATATCGTGGTGGTGATCGACGAGCTGGCCGACCTGATGATGGTGGTGGGCAAAAAAATCGAAGAGCTGATTGCCCGCTTAGCGCAAAAAGCGCGCGCCGCCGGTATCCACTTGATACTGGCCACCCAGCGCCCGAGCGTGGATGTGATTACCGGCTTGATCAAGGCGAACATCCCGACGCGCATCGCCTTCCAGGTCAGCAGCAAAATTGACAGCCGCACCATATTGGACCAAATGGGCGCCGAGGCTTTGCTCGGTATGGGCGACATGCTCTATATGCCCAGTGGCACCGGCTTGCCGATTCGGGTGCACGGTGCCTTTGTCAGCGACGAAGAAGTGCACCGGGTGGTGAAGTACCTCAAAGAACAGGGCGGCGAGCCCAATTATGTGGAAGGCTTGCTCGAAGGCGGTACCGTCGAGGGAGAAGATGCGCTCGAGGGCGATAACGGCGGCGAGAAAGACCCCTTGTACGACCAGGCGGTGGAAGTGGTCCTGAAGAACCGTAAAGCCAGCATTTCGCTGGTACAGCGCCACCTGAAAATCGGCTACAACCGCGCTGCACGCTTGGTGGAGGACATGGAAAACGCCGGCCTGGTCAGTTCCATGAGTTCCAGCGGCCAGCGCGAGATTTTGGTGCCTGCGCGTGCGTCCTGAACGATCCTGAGTTTTTATTTCGCGAGCTATGAGCATGTCCTACCCATTTCTGCTGCGCGCTGTTTGTGGCCTGCTTGCGCTGTGCGCTATGGCCGCGCAGGCCACCGGACTGGAGGCCTTGGACGCGTTTATCAAAAACACCCGCAGCGGTCGCGCTCAATTTGTGCAGCAAGTGACTTCGCCGCCCAAAGAAGGGCATATTGCGCGGGTGCGCAACAGCAGCGGAAGCTTTGAGTTCCTCAGGCCCAACCGTTTTCGTTTTGTTTTCAAGAAACCGCTGGAGCAGGTCATCGTGGCCGATGGGCAAACCCTATGGCTGTACGACGTAGACCTGGCCCAGGCGACGGCGCGCAAGCAGGCGCAAGCCCTGGGCAGCGCCCCTGCAGCGCTGATTGCATCGGCCACGGACCTACGCGCCATGGAGGCGGAGTTTGAACTCAGTAATGCAGCGCCTTCTGAAGGCCAGGACTGGGTGCTGGCGCGCCCGCGATCCAAAGACGGCGGCTTGCAAAGCGTGCGCGTCGGTTTCAAAGGCGCGACCCTGGCGACCCTGGAAATACTGGACAGTTTCGGCCAGCGCTCGGTAATGCAATTTACCCAGTTCGAAGCCAATCCGCCGCTGGATAACGCCCTGTTCCAGTTCAAGCCGCCCGCTGGCGTGGATGTGTTGCGCCAGTAGGCATGTCTACCAAGCTATCCTCCCATACCCCTTTGGCCGAGCGCCTGCGTCCGCGCACCTTGGCCGAGGTCGTTGGGCAGGAGCAGGTGCTGGGTGAGGGCATGGCGTTGCGGCTGGCTTTTGAGTCGGGGACGCCGCACAGCTGTATTTTGTGGGGCCCGCCGGGTACCGGTAAAACTACGATTGCGCGTTTGATGGCCGATGCTTTTGATGCCGACTTCATCAGCATCAGCGCGGTGCTGGGCGGCATCAAGGAAATCCGCGAAGCGGTGGAGCGGGCGCAACTGTCACGCGATGGCCTGACCCCGCGGCGCACCCTGGTGTTTGTGGACGAAGTACACCGATTTAACAAAAGCCAGCAGGATGCTTTTTTGCCGCATGTGGAAAGCGGTTTGTTTACCTTTATTGGCGCCACTACCGAAAACCCGTCCTTCGAAGTGAATTCGGCGCTTTTGTCGCGGGCAGCGGTCTATGTCTTGCAAGCCCTGGGCGAAGCGGCGCTGGCGCAATTGATTGCCAAAGCGCGTGCTTTGGATGCGGTGCCTGCGCTGGACGATGCGGCCGCGCAGCGCCTGGTGGGCTATGCCGATGGCGATGCGCGCCGCTTGCTCAACACCTTGGAGACTTTGGCCGCCGCAGCACAGCAGGAAAAGCGCGTGCAGATTGACGAGGCCTGGCTACTCAAGGTGCTGGGCGAGCGCATGCGTCGCTACGACAAAGGCGGCGAACAGTTTTACGATACGATTTCGGCACTGCATAAATCCGTGCGCGGCTCGGACCCAGACGCCGCACTGTATTGGTTCGTCCGCATGCTCGATGGGGGTGCCGAGCCCCGATATCTGGCGCGGCGATTGATCCGCATGGCCAGCGAGGATATCGGCCTGGCCGATCCGCGGGCATTGCGTATGGCGCTCGATGCCGCAGACGTGTACGAACGCCTGGGCAGTCCGGAAGGCGAATTGACGCTGGCCCAGTGCGTGGTGTATCTGGCCATGGCGCCCAAATCCAATGCGGTGTACAAGGCCTTCAAAGATGTCAAAGCGCTGGTGAAAAAAGAGGGCACGCGCCCGGTGCCACTGCATTTGCGCAATGCGCCCACCGCCTTGATGAAAGACTTGGACTACGGAAAAAACTACCGCTATGCGCACGACGAGGAGGACGCTTTTGCGGCGGGCGAGCGCTATTTACCCGCGGGCATGGACGAGGTCCAGTTTTACCATCCAGTGGAGCGCGGGTTGGAAATACGCATCGCCGAAAAATTGCGCGAATTGCGCTCTCGTAACGCCCTTGCAAAAGCACCCAATTAGTTATTCATTTGTTTATAAATATTGTTTGTAAACGCGGGTAAACCCCCAAAAATGGGGAACTTGTGTAGCAGGGCAAATGGCTAGAATCCGCCCACGCGGCAAAGGGCCTGCAGTTCTGCGCTGCAATAACCGGTTTATTGCCATCAAACGCTTAGCGCGCACCCGGGTTCGCATCTGGCCCGGCCATCCACCTTCGGAGTTACCTATGGATATTTTTGTACAGCAGGTCATCAATGGCCTGGTGCTGGGCAGCATGTATGCGCTCATCGCTCTGGGTTACACCATGGTGTACGGCATCATTAACCTGATTAATTTCGCCCATGGCGAGGTGATGATGGTCGGCGCGCTTACCAGCTGGACCGTGATCGGCTTGCTGCGCCCGGCACAGCCTGACTGGCCCGGCTATGTGATTTTGTTGATCGCCCTGGTGGTGGCTTGCGTGGTGGCTGCGGTGCTCAATTTCATCATTGAAAAAATCGCCTACCGCCCTTTGCGCAACAGCCCCAAATTGGCGCCCCTGATTACCGCTATCGGCATGTCCATTCTCTTGCAGACTTTGGCCATGATTATCTGGAAGCCCAACTTCAAGTCTTACCCGACTTTGCTGCCTAGTGAACCCTTCCATATTTTGGGCGCGGTGATAACGCCCACGCAAGTCATGATCTTGGCGTTCACTGCGGTGTCCCTGGCGCTGCTAACCTGGCTGGTCAATTTCACCAAACTCGGACGTGCCATGCGTGCCACCGCAGAAAACCCGCGTGTGGCCGGCCTCATGGGGGTCAAACCCGATGTGGTGATTTCGGCTACTTTTGTGATCGGCGCGGTATTGGCCGCGATTGCCGGCGTGATGTATGCCTCCAACTATGGCACGGCCCAACACGCCATGGGCTTTTTGCCCGGCCTTAAAGCCTTTACCGCAGCGGTATTCGGCGGCATCGGTAATCTGGCTGGGGCGGTCGTAGGGGCGATTTTGCTGGGCCTGATTGAATCGATTGGCGCAGGCTATATCGGCGACTGGACCGGCGGTGTGCTGGGCAGCCATTACTCGGACATTTTTGCCTTTGTGGTGCTCATCATCGTCTTGACACTGCGCCCCTCGGGATTGCTGGGCGAGCGCGTGGCAGACCGGGCTTAAAGGGAAGATGGCCATGACACAAAAAAGTTTGATTCGTTACGTACTGATTGCGGCGCTCTTGCTGGTCTTGCCCCTGGTTTTGCAAACCTTTGGCAATGCCTGGGTGCGGATTGCCGATATGGCATTGCTCTATGTGCTGCTGGCTGTAGGCCTCAATATTGTGGTCGGCTATGCCGGTTTGCTAGACCTGGGTTACGTCGCATTTTTTGCGATTGGCGCTTATAGCTATGGCTTGCTTAACTCACCGCACCTGATTGAAACCTTTGCCTGGTTGGTCGCTGCTTATCCTGCGGGTATGCATACGCCGATTTGGCTGGTGCTGATTCTGAGCGCAGGCCTGGCCGGCATCTTCGGTGTGTTGCTAGGTGCGCCCACGCTGCGCCTGCGTGGCGACTACCTGGCCATTGTGACGCTGGGCTTTGGCGAAATCATCCGCGTGTTTCTCAATAATATGGATAACCCGGTCAACATCACCAACGGTCCCAAAGGCATAGGACAAATTGATTCTCTGCAATTTTTCGGTATCAACATTGGCAAAAAAATGGTGCTTGGAGGTATCGAGTTCGCCTCGGTGTCGCTGTATTACTACCTGTTCCTAGCGCTGGTCTTGATCAGTGTTTTGATCTCCCACCGCCTAGAGCAATCGCGCATAGGCCGGGCCTGGATGGCGATACGCGAAGACGAAATCGCGGCCAAGGCCATGGGCATCAATACCCGCAACCTCAAGCTTGCCGCCTTTGGCATGGGCGCTACCTTTGGCGGTGTGTCCGGCGCTATGTTTGCGTCCTTTCAAGGCTTTATCTCGCCCGAGTCCTTTAGCCTGATGGAGTCGGTGATGATTGTGGCCATGGTGGTGCTGGGCGGCATCGGGCATTTGCCCGGCGTGATTTTGGGCGCGGTGCTGCTCTCTGCGCTGCCTGAGGTCTTGCGCTATGTGGCCGGCCCTTTGCAAACCATGACTGACGGGCGCCTGGATGCGTCCATCCTGCGCCAGTTACTCATTGCCCTGGCCATGGTGACCATCATGCTGATGCGCCCGCGCGGCCTGTGGCCCTCGCCTGAACACGGTAAATCATTGGCCAACGCGCCTAAAGCATAAAAAGGGGATGTACATGACAGCAGCAGCAACATCCTCGCCCAAAGACATTGTTTTACAAGTCGCCGGCGTATCCAAGCGCTTTGGCGGCCTTCAAGCCTTAAGCGATGTGGGCATCACCATTGAGCGCGGTCAGGTTTATGGCCTGATTGGCCCCAACGGCGCGGGCAAGACCACTTTCTTTAACGTGCTGACCGGTTTGTATACGCCCGACAGTGGCAGCTTTGCATTGGCCGGTAAGGCCTACCAACCGACGGCGGTGCATACCGTGGCCAAAGCGGGTATTGCCCGCACCTTCCAAAACATCCGCCTGTTTGCCGAAATGACGGCACTGGAAAACGTGATGGTGGGTCGCCATGTGCGCACCCATTCGGGCCTGTTAGGCGCTATTTTTCGCACTGCTGGCTTCAAAGCCGAAGAGGCCCAGATTGCCCAACGCGCGCAGGAACTGTTGGACTATGTGGGCATCGGCAAGTTCGCCGATTACAAGGCCCGCACCTTGAGCTATGGCGACCAGCGCCGCTTGGAAATCGCCCGTGCGCTGGCGACCGACCCGCAACTTATCGCGCTGGACGAACCGGCAGCGGGCATGAATGCCACCGAAAAAATCATGCTGCGCGAACTGATAGACCGTATTCGCAATGACCAGCGCACGATTTTGCTCATCGAGCATGACGTCAAACTGGTGATGGGTTTGTGCGACCGGGTTACGGTGTTGGACTATGGCAAACAGATTGCCGATGGCACGCCGGCCGAAGTACAAAAAGACAGCAAAGTGATCGAAGCCTACCTGGGCACCAGCGGCCACTAAAACCTCTTCATCTACCGGGGCGGCGCGTGCCACCCTAGAAGGAAAGCATATGACCAGCAACACATTGCTCCAAGTAAGCGGACTGCAAGTCGCCTATGGCGGCATCCAGGCCGTCAAAGGGGTAGATTTCGAAGTCCGCGAAGGCGAATTGGTAACCCTGATTGGCTCTAACGGTGCGGGTAAAACCACCACCATGAAGGCCATTACCGGCACCCTGCCATTAGCCGGGGGCGACATTGTCTATAGGGGCAAAAGCATACGCGGCCAAGGCCCCTGGGACCTGGTCAAGCAAGGCCTGGCCATGGTGCCCGAAGGGCGTGGCGTGTTCACGCGTATGTCCATCATGGAAAACCTGTACATGGGTGCCTATATCCGCAATGACAAACAGGGTATCGAGGACGATATTGAAAAAATGTTTGCTATCTTCCCACGTCTCAAAGAGCGGCGTACGCAATTGGCCGGCACCATGTCCGGCGGCGAGCAGCAAATGCTGGCCATGGGCCGCGCCTTGATGAGCCGACCCAAAGTGCTGTTGCTGGACGAGCCCTCCATGGGCTTGTCGCCTTTGATGGTGGACAAAATTTTTGAAGTGGTGCAAGACGTATTTGCGCAGGGCGTGACGGTACTCTTGGTAGAGCAAAACGCCAGCCGTGCTTTGTCCATAGCCAACCGCGGCTATGTGATGGAGTCGGGCATCATCACTATGCACGGGGACGCCAAGCAGATGCTCAATGACCCGAAAGTGCGTGCTGCTTATCTGGGCGAATAAGTGCCGCAGGGGCTAGAACGCATGCATTACCGCTATCCCTTGATTTTGCTGCTGGTGACAGTGGTATGGGGCATGACCTTTCCGGTGCTAAAAGTAGCCACCGGTCTGCTCAGTGGCGTAGAAATTACGACCTTGCGTTTTTGTATTGCGGCGCTTTGCATGCTGCCTTTTGTGCGCGGCATCAGCTTTGCTGCCTGGCGCGATGGTTTCTGGCTAGGCGCCCTGGCGCTGGTTTCCATGGCGGCGCAGGCCTATGGGCTGCAGTTCATAGCCTCTAATCGCAGCGCTTTCCTCACCAGCCTCAATGTGCTGATGGTGCCTTTGTTGGGCTTGTTGTTGGGTGGACGGCCAAGTTGGGTGATTTTTGTCGCGGCGGCAATGGCTTGTTTGGGCATTGGCATGATGTCCTACGACGGCGAGGCCCACTTGTGGGCCGATGTCGCCACCTTGCTGGCGGCATTGGCCTACGCCGTCTACACCATGGGGATGTCGGCGCGGGCGCGCTTGCACAAGGCGGTGCAATTGGCATCGGCCCAAGTCTGGTGTATGGCGGCGATGGGCCTGGTGTGGATGCTGCTCGACAGCGGGCCTGCGCGGGTGCTTAGCCTGCCCGAAGTGATCAATCTCGAAGTCCTGCTCGGTTTGCTGTTCCTTGGCGCACTGGCATCCGCTGCTACCTTCTTCTTGCAGGCCCTGGCGCAGGCCCATGTGTCGGCGGAACAGGCGGCCATTATTTATGCGATGGAGCCGGTATTTGCCGCGTTATTTGCTTGGATGTATCTGGCCGAGGTGATGACTCCGATGGCCCAGGTCGGTGCGTTGGTAGTTATTTTTGCGGTGGTGCTGAGCCAACGACCCGTCGCGGTGCAAGCGCATGGCAGCGCTGAACCGTCTAATGCTTATCCGCCTCCGAAGTAAAGGCGTCGGCAAAAAATTCTTCAGCAGGCAAGCCGGCCTGCGCACAAAAGTCGCGCTTGGCGGAGTCCACCACCACCGGCGCGCCGCAAGCATAGACCTGGTGGCCGGACAAGTCGGCAAAATCTTCCAGCACCGCACGATGAACAAAGCCGGTACGTCCTTGCCAGGCATCTTCGGGCAGGGCGTCGGATACCACGGGCACGTAATGCACATGGGGCATAGCGCCACATTGCGCTTGCAGCCAATCGTCCATGTACAAATCGGCAGGCCGGCGCCCGCCCCAGTAGAGCGTGACCGGGCGGGTGATGCCGCAATGCTGCATATGCTCGAGCAAGGCTTTGAGCGGCGCAAAACCGGTGCCCGAGGCCAAAAAAACCATGGGCTTGCTTGATTCTTCGCGCAGGAAAAACGAGCCCATGGGCCCTTCGATGCGCAAAATATCTTTTTCTTTCATCGAGCCAAATACCAAATCGGTAAAGCGACCGCCAGGCATATGGCGGATATGCAGCTCTACGCCTGCACCGTGGCTGGGTGCATTGGCCATGGAGTAAGAACGGCGCGCACCGTCTCGCAAAATGAATTCGACATACTGCCCCGCGCGGTACACAAATGTGTCATTGGCCGGCAGTTGCAGTTGCATGACTATCACGTCGTCTGTCTTGCGTACCAGGCTGCTCACGCGGGTGGGCATTTTTTTCACCGGCAGTGCACCGGCAGGTGTCACCTGGCGCGACTCCAGCGTGATGTCGCTCAGCGCGCGGGCGCTGCAAGTGAGCACAAAACCCTGCGCCTCTTCGTCATCGCTCAGTGCTTTGCGCTGAAAATCGCTCTGCTGCACCTGGCCTGTTACTAATTTGCATTTACAGGAACCGCAAGCCCCGTCTTTGCAGCCGTAGGGCAGGCCGATACCCTGACGGATACCGGCGGCGAGCAGGCTTTCGCCCGCTTGGGCTTGAAACTGTATGCCGCTGGGCTGAACCGAGATGGCGAAAGAGGCGGCGCTGGCATTCATTGTTATGGTTATCCTTGGGGTTTGCAACGAAATAAAGCCCCGATTTTGCCTTCAAACCAAAGCCCCTTAGGCGCCTTACCTGCACGCTTTCGGCGCAGCCGTGTGCTCATTGTCGGCTGCGGTGACGTGGGCTTGCGTGTGGCCCGCTTGCTCGCGCCGCGTGTGCGGGTGCTGGCGCTCACCTCGCAAGCGGCGCGGCGGGCACCCTTGCGCGCGGTGGGCATCACGCCGCTGTTGGGTAATTTGGACGATGCGCACAGCCTGCGCCGCCTGGCAGCTTTGGGCCAGCGCGTACTGCATTTGGCACCGCCTGCGCCCAGCGGCAGCCGGGATGTGCGTAGCGCCCATGTGCTGCAAGCCTTGCGCCTGCGGCTCGTGCCGGTGGCCCTGGTGTATGGGTCCACCACGGGCGTTTATGGCGATTGCCAGGGGCAATCGGTATCCGAAATGCGCCCCTTGCAGCCCCAAACCGAGCGCGCAAAGCGGCGCGTGGATGCGGAAAGCCGTGTGCGCCATTTCGGGCGCGCCACCGGAGCGCAGACGCGCGTGCTGCGTATTCCCGGCATTTACGCGCCCGACCGGGAGGGTGGTACGCCGCTGGCGCGATTGCAAAAAGGCATGCCGGTACTGGTGTCTGAGGAGGACGTTTATACCAACCACATCCATGCCGACGACTTGGCGCGCGCCTGTGTATTGGCCTTGTGGCGCGGACGCGCGCAGGGCGTCTATAACGTCAACGACGATGCAGCCATGAAAATGGGCGACTACATGGATGCGGCTGCGGCCCTTTATGGCATGCCGCCTGCGCCGCGCTTGGCACGCGCGGCCTTGGAGCAGGTCTTGTCGCCCATGCAAATGAGTTTTTTGGGCGAGTCGCGGCGCATGGACAACCGGCGCATCAAGCGGGAATTGCGGCTGGTGCTGCGTTACCCCAGCGTGCTGGACGGTTTGGCGCTAGGCTTGCCGCAGCGCAGCACCTGAGGCTTGAGCCTGCTTGCTTGGTAGCCTTAGAGCGGGGGGCTGTCCCCGGTATCCGCAGCACCGTGCCTAGGTGTGTACGCCCACAAGAGTGCGCGCCAGATCACCCAACTGCAGAGCAAGGTGATAGGTCCGGCCCAGAGCACGTCGCTCAGCCAGTGCGCCATATCGGCCATGCGGGCAAAGCCTACCAAGGCTGCGGCGCCCAGGCCGGTCACCAGCCAAAGCTTGCGTTTGCGTGGCGATAGCAACATCAGCGATGCAAAGAAAAAGCCGCAGGCCACATGGCCGCTCACAAAGGAACAATTGTTATTGCATTGGTCGGTGATCAGGCCGGCGCGGGTAAATTGTGCTGCGCCGCCAAAGTTTTGCACTTCGTAGGGGCGCGAACGTGCCCAATGCTCTTTGAAGCCACTATTGACCAGCAAACCCGGCCCGAGTGCGCCTGACAGCACGATAAAAGCCAGTGCTAGGCGCCAATGGCGGTAAGCCGGGCGCAGGCTGGCCGCTATCCAGCCGACCAGCGCCACCAAGACGACTCCACGAAAAAAAGCGGGCACATAGAGATTGATCAGTTCCACCCACCACCATTGGATGATGTGCTGCTCGGTGCCCGGCCCGGCAAACCAGGCCGCTAGCTGCAGGTCCAAGCTGGGCCAAACGGTAGGCACCATCGCCAAGGCGGCCAGGGCGAACACCATGCGCCAGAACAGTGCCGGCGCGCGGTGGGGGCTGCTGGCAGATGAGGTAAGGGGGTCTGGATTCAATGGTCTTGGGTGTTGGGTGGCGGGTGGCGGTCTCGGGCGCCTGGGCTTGGTCTAGTGACTGCCGTGCGCGCAGTCGATTATCGTTGGGCGTGAATGGCCTGCGGCTGTGCCGTTTTGTGTGGCTGTCGTGTAAAGCCTGTCAACCGGCAGCATAGCCCCGCCGTTAATCAGCCATCAACACCCGTGCTCTACCCGACGTAGAGTGCAAACTGGCTGCTTAGCCGCAAGGAGATACCTATGAAAACGTGGTTTGTAAGCCTGTCGGCGCTGTGTGCTGCAAACGCGGGCTGGGCCCAAGACGTGGGTCGGGTCTTGTCCTCGACGCCCATCATCCAGCAAGTGGCCGTACCGCACCGGGTGTGCAATACCGAGCAAATCAGTTACCAGCAGCCCAGCAGTGGCGCCGGCGCTATCTTGGGCGCGCTGGCCGGAGCGGCGATCGGTAACTCGGTGGGCGGGCGCGGCGCGGAGCGCGCTGCGGCCACAGCCATCGGCATGGTGGGCGGCGCGGTGATTGGCGACCGGGTAGAGGGGCCCGGTGGCGAGCGCGTCCAGAATGTGGAGCGTTGCACTATGCAAAATTTTATGGAAAACCGCACCAGCGGCTACCAGGTCCTGTACGAATTCGGCGGCAAACAATACAGCGTACAAATGGCCCAGGACCCCGGCCCCTCGATTGCTCTGCAAGTTGCGCCTGCCAGTGGGCTGATGGCGCAGGCGCCCGCGCAAACTGCCGTGATTTCCTCATCCAACCCGGTGTACACCCAGCCGAGCGTTACTTACATCAGCGTGCCCGCGCCTAGCGTCTATTACCCGGTTCCTAGCTACCGCCCCGTGTTTGTGCCGACGGTGGTGATTCCCTGGGGTCATCGCCACCGTGACCGCCATTTCTGGCGCTAGGCCTTATTCATGCAGGCGCGGCTAAGCGGCATCAGGACACATCCAGCGTCGGGTCAGTAATTGGGCCGGTGCCGCTAAAGCGGTTCATGGCCAGATAGATCACCGGCGTAATAAACAGGGTGATGGCTTGGGAAAACACCAGTCCGCCGACCACGGCCAGGCCTAGCGGCTGGCGCAATTCCGCCCCCGCTCCCACGCCCAGGGCAATCGGTAATGCGCCAAATAGAGCCGCCAGTGAGGTCATCATGATGGGGCGAAAGCGCATCAGGCAGGCGGTGTGAATGGCTTCCTCTGGGCTCATGCCTTGTTCGCGCTGGGCCTGAATGGCAAAGTCAATCATCATGATGGCATTTTTCTTGACGATACCGATGAGCAGCAACACGCCAATGGTGGCAATCAAGGTCAGATCTTCGCCAAATAGCATTAAGGTTGCTAGCGCGCCCATGGCCGCAGAGGGCAAACCAGCAAGAATCGTTAGTGGATGGATATAGCTTTCGTACAGCACGCCGAGCAAGACATAAATCACCAACAAGGCTGCCACCACCAGAACTACTTGCCCGCCTTGCGCGCTTTTGAAGACCGCTGCGTCGCCGCCGTACGATGTAATGATGGACGATGGCAATGCAATCGCGTCACGCGCCTGGTCTATTTTGGTGGTCGCATCGCCTAAGGCCGCGCCAGGCGCCAGATTGAAGGAAATAGTGACCGCTTGCAACTGCCCAACGTGGTTGATCGCCGTGGGCCCCATCATGCGTTCGACGGTGGTGAAGTTGCTAATCGGTACCAGCGCGCCGGTACTGGAGCGAACGTAGATACCGGAGAGGGCCTGCTCATCTTGTTTGGCTTCTGGTGCCACTTCCATAATGACTTGGTAGCTGTCGGTGGGCAGGTAGATGGTGGACACCTGGCGCTCGCCAAAGGCGCTGAACAGGGCAGAGCGCACGGCCTCCATGCTGACGCCCAGGCTATTGGCCCTATCGCGGTCGATTTTGAGCTGCGCTTGCAGAGCGCGGAATTGCCCATCGCTGGTGACGTCGCGAAACAGGGGGTCAGCGCGCAATTTTTCTTGCAACTTACCGGCCCAGGTGTTCAGCTCATCGGCGCGCACGCTTTGCAGCACGTATTGGAATTGCGCTTTGCTGGTACGGCCACCCAATTGCAAGTTTTGAGTTGGGCGCATGAAGACATTCAAACCGGCGATAGAGCGCAGTTTTTTTCGTAAATTCTCAATGACTTTTTTTGCTGGCAGACGCTTCGAAGAAGGTTTGAGCGTGACAAACATACGGCCCGAATTCTGGCCACTGTTGCCGCCGATAAAAGAGTTCACTGCATCCACGTTTTCGTCGTTGCGGATGATGTTGGCGGCGCGCTCTTGCAGCTTGATCATGGCGGCAAAGGAAATGTCTTCGTTGGCCTCGGTGGTGACGGCGATTTGCCCGATATCCTCTTCCGGGAAAAACCCTTTGGGGATGATGTTGACCAGGTACACCGTGCCAAAGAAGGTCGCAATCGCAATCAGTAAAACGGTTTTACGCCAGCGCAGGGACAGGTTGAGCATGCGGGTGTAAGCAGCCAGCATATTGTCAAAGCCGCGTTCAAACATGCGCACCAGCGCGCCGGATTTTGCCTGGCGGGATTCTTCTTTCAGAAAGCGGCTGGCCAGCATGGGCACCAGGGTCAGGGACACAAAGGCCGACACCAAGATAGCCAGACTGACCACGACTGCGAATTCGTGGAACAGCAAGCCGATGACGCCCGGCATAAAAAATATGGGAATGAAAACCGCAATCAGTGAGGTGGAAATCGACACAATAGTGAAGCCTACCTCCCGCGAGCCTTTGATGGCTGCGCTGAAGGGCGCTTCGCCGTTTTCCACATGGCGGATGATGTTCTCCAGCACCACGATGGCATCGTCCACCACCAGGCCGACGGCCAGGGTCAGGCCGAGCAGAGAGATATTGTCCAGACTGTAACTCATGCCCCACAGCAGGGCGATAGCACCCATCAGTGAAATCGGCAGGGACAGTGTGGGGATGGCCGTGGCCACAAAGCGGCGCAGGAACAAAAAGATCACCAGCACCACCAAGGCCACGGTACCGGCCATGGTGAGCGAGACATCATGCAGCGCGTCGCGCACCGAGATGGAGCGGTCGTTGATCGGCTTCATCACCACCGAGCCGGGCATTTGTGACTGCAAATTAGGCAAGGCGGCGCGTATGGTGTCCACCACTTTGACGGTGTTGGCGCCCGGTTGCCGTTGCACTGCAATCGTTATGGCGTTCTCGCCATTAAAGGTGGCCCAGGTACGCATGTTCTCCACGCTGTCCTCGACCTTGGCCACATCGCGCAGGCGTACCGGATTACCGCCCTTGTTGCTGATGATCAGGTTGGCGAACTCGCGCGCAGTGCTCAGTTGCTTATTGGCTTGCAAGACCAGGGTCTGCGTCGGACCGTCCAAGGTGCCTACTGGTGTATTCACATTAGCGGAGCGCAAGGCGGCACTGACTTCGTCCAGACCGATATTCATGCTGGCCAGGGATTCGGGCCGCACGCGCACCCGCACTGCGAAGCGCTTGGCACCGTAAATATTGACCTGCGCCACACCGTCGATGGTGGACATGGTGGGCGAAATCAGATGCTCTGCGTAGTCTTGTAATTCCTGAGGCGAGAGCGAGGGCGAGGTCAGGGTTAGAAAAAGAATAGGTGCGTCGGCCGGGTTGACTTTGCGATACGACGGCGGATTGGTCATGTCCTGCGGCAAATTGCGCTGGGCACGCAGCAAGGCGGCCTGCACATCGACGGCGGCGGCATCGATATTGCGGCCTTCTTCAAACTCCAAGGTCAGGTTGGTCTGGCCCAGGGTACTGGTGGAACTGATGGTTTTGAGGCCAGGCACGGTTTGAAACTGCTTTTCCAGCGGCAAGGCTACGGAAGTAGCCATGGTGTCCGGGTTGGCACCGGGCAGCGAAGCTGACACATTGATCACCGGCGTGTCATAGCTGGGCAGGGCGGCCACCGGGATGCTGCGCAAACCGATCACCCCGGCCATAAAAATGCTCAGATTCAAGAGCACCGTCATCACCGGACGACGGATAAAAATCTCCGAAAAATTCATGGCGCGCTCGCTTTGGATGCGGGCGCCTCTGGGCTGCTGGCTGCCGCCTTGGGGTCTTTGGCGGCGTCTTTGTTGCGCTCCACTACCGGGGCGCCGGGGCGCACGTTTTGTTTGCCTTCCACAATAATCGACTCGCCCAGGGTGACCCCGGTCACTGCAATTTCGGCACCTTGCGCCTGCACCATTTTGATGGGCCGTACCACTGCTTTGCCGCTTTCCACCGCATAGACAAAGGGGCCGCGCGCGCTGTAAATCACCGCGCCCTGCGGAATCACCAGGGCTTCCTTGATTTCACGCAGAGTTTGCTGTACCTCGACAAACGCGCCGGGCCAGAGTTTTTCCTCGTCGTTCCTGAAATACGCTTTGGCCTTGACCGAGCCGGAAGCGGCGTCAATCTGGCTATCTACGAATTGCAGCTTGCCTTTGAAAGTACCGCCGTTGTCCGCCAGCGTGGCCGTGACCGGCGCGCCGCCGGCCTTGAGCGCGCCCAGCGCATCCGAGATATTGCGCTGGGGCAGGCTAAAGGTGACGGCAATCGGATTGACTTGGGTAATGGTGAGCAGGTTGGTTAGGTTGGCCTGCACCGTGGCGCCATTGGAAACATGGACGGTGCCGATACGGCCCGCTTGCGGTGCCAGGATGCGGGCATAGGATTGGGCTACGCGGGCGCCGTCGATAGCCGCATTGTCCGCGTTGACCGTGGCCGTCCACACTTCCACATTGGCCTTTGCCGTGTCCACTTGGCCCTGGGCAATAAAGTTTTGCGCAGCCAGGTCCTGCGTGCGCTTAAGTTGTCGCTGGGCATCGGCCAGTGAGGCGCTGTCCTTGGCTAACTGGGCCTGGGCTTTGACTATGTTGGCATCTTCGGTGCGGGCGTCCAGGGTAAACAAGAGATCACCATTTTTTACGAATTGCCCGTCACGCACATGCACTTTGGCGATGATGGAATTGGTTTGCGCCTTCACGTCCACGCTGTTAATGGGCGATACCACGCCAGAGGACCGCAAGCGCACGGCCAAATCTTTTTGCTCTACGGCCACGGTGCTGACGGTGACCGGTGGCATCGGCGCTGCCGCAGCGGAGGCCCCGCTGGCGGGTGCAGCAGGCGCCGACGCAGCCGCGCTGGCGGGCGTTGCGCTCGCGCTACTGCCAGTGGTACCGGCACCGGCAGGCGTTTCCTCTTTATTGCCGCAAGCGCTTAGCAAGATCACCGACAGGCTGAAACAAAGGCTGGCGTTTCGCAACGAATTTGAACGCGTTTTTTTCATTTTTAAGTGAGGGAAAAAGTTACTCGAAGCTACTGGATCGATAGAGCCTAGTACGGCGCAAGCTGGCAACTCGCGGCGCGAGCATCTTATCTGCACTGTATGGCCGCACCATGTCTGCGGGGCCGCAGCATATTGAGGCGCAATTGCTCTTCCCTAGCCGGGCCACCGCAAACAATTTGGCTCTCAGCGAGCGGCCGCGCCCGCGCCCTTGCTCAGCGATTGGACTTTTGGGGCGGCGCGCGCCCGGTGCGCCGCAGGCCGAGTGCGTTGTGCGGCCTTAGGCGAAAACGCCGGCGCTGTCCTGCATACGCGTCGCCACTTCACCGAGCTGGTGCATGCTGTCGCCGTAGCTCATTTCCATTTGGGTCATGGCCTTGAAGTAGTGGCTGACCATGTACTCATTGGTCACGCCGATACCGCCGTGTAATTGCACGGCCTGCTGGCCAACGTAGCGTACGGACTGGCCGATCTGGTACTTGGCACGGGCCATCGCGGCGCGGCGCTCGGGCGCCGGCGCATTGAGCTTGAGGCTGGCGTAGTAGCTCATAGAGCGGCCTAGCTCCACTTGCATCTTCATGTCCGCCGCCCGGTGCCGCAGGGCCTGGAAGCTGGACAAAGTGGCGCCAAATTGTTTGCGGGTGTTCATGTACTCAGCCGTCAGGGCCAAGGTCTTGTCCATGGCGCCCACTGCTTGGGCGCACAGGGCGGCGATGCCAATGTCCACCGCATGTTCTAGCGCGGCAAGGCCCTGGCGGGTGACCAAGGTGGCCGGCGCATCGTGCATTTGCAGTTCGGCGGCGCGCCCGCCATCTTGCGTGCCATAGCCACGCGTTTGCACGCCGCTGGCCTGCCGCTCCACTAAAAACAGGGCCAGCGCGCCGTCAAGCTTGGCTGACAGCAAAAACGCATCCGCCTGGTCACCGGCGGGCACCAGGCTTTTGGTACCGCTGATCTGGTAGCTGCCATCTGCCGCCATGGCGGTGCAGGCCGAAGCATCGAGTCGGTAGCGATTGCCGTGTTCCTGGGAAGCCAGGACCACCAAGGCCTCACCACTGCACAGCTTGGGTAGCCAATGTGCCTTGGTCTGCGCATCGGCATAGCCTGACAAAACCGCGCCGCAACCCAGCGCTTGCGCCAGCGGTTCGAGCACGATGCCACGCCCTAGTTCTTCCATCGCGACCATGCCTTCGACTGGGCCCATGCCCATGCCGCCGTCATCTTCGCTAACGTAGAGGCCGCACAGGCCAAGCTCTGCCAGTTCATTCCAGGCGCCACGGTCAAAGCCACCGGCCTGTTCAATGCTGCGGCGACGATCAAAGCTGTAGGCCTTGTCCACCCATTTGCGTACCGCGTCGCGCAGTTGTTCTTGGTCGTCAGAAAAATCGAAATCCATGGTGTGTTTCCTTTGGGGGCTGCGGCCTATTAGCCCAGCACAAATTGCGAGACGATATTGCGCTGCACTTCGTTGCTGCCGCCGTAAATCGTGGTTTTACGCATATTGAAATAAGTCGATGCCAAGGGCGCGCAATGCGCATGCCCGACATGGTCACCCTGCCAGCCCGCTTCCATGGCCTCGCGGATCAAGGGCAGGGCGAAGGGCCCGGCTGCCAACATCATCAGTTCGCTGTAGCGCTGCTGAATTTCGCTGCCGCGTATTTTTAGCAAGCCCGCAATATCGAGCGACTGTTTACCGGCCTTTTCTGCGGACAGCACGCGCAGCACCATCATCTCTAAGGCCACTACATCCACTTCGAGCTTGGCGATTTCGTCGCGGAAGCGACTGTCTTCGTAGACGCCTTCAGTTTTAGCGATGCGTTTGAGGCGCTCGAGTTCGCGTTTGGCGCGGTTGACATCCGCAATATTGGTGCGCTCGTGGGCTAGCAGGTATTTTGCGTAACTCCAGCCCTTGTTTTCCTCGCCGATGAGGTTTTCCGCCGGCACTTGCACGTTGTCAAAAAATACCTCGTTCACTTCAGCCGAGCCGTCCAAGAGGATGATGGGCCGCACGGTGACGCCGGGCGACTTCATATCGATGAGCAAAAAGCTGATGCCGTTTTGCGGTTTGCCTTCGGCCGCAGTGCGCACCAGGCAGAAAATCCATTCGCCGTACTGGCCCAAAGTAGTCCAGGTTTTTTGGCCGTTGACAAGGTAGTGATCACCCACCCGCTCGGCGCGGGTTTTGAGAGAGGCCAGGTCGGAGCCCGATCCTGGTTCGCTATAGCCCTGGCTCCACCAGACCTCGCCACTGGCAATACCCGGCAAAAAGCGCTGTTGCTGCTCGGCATTGCCAAAAGCCATGATGACGGGTGCGACCATTACCGGCCCAAAGGGCACCACGCGCGGCGCGCCGGCTAAGGCGCATTCTTCTTCGAACAAATGTTTTTGGATCGCGTTCCAGCCCGGACCGCCAAATTCCTTGGGCCAGGCGTGGCCCAGCCAGCCTTTTTTGCCCAAGATTTGGCCCCAGCGCTGCATATCTTCCCGCGTCAGTTGCAGGGCGTTGTGGACTTTGTGGGCAATGTCCTGCGGCAGATGGGCGTGCACCCAGGCGCGTATCTCTTCGCGAAAACCCAGTTCTTCGGGGGTAAATGCCAAATCCATAAAGGCGTCTCCAGGTGGTCTATCGGTAGGGGCAATTTGCCCGTGGCACGTTTTTAGCACGATCGTTCGTTTTTATCTGTCGGTGTTGCGACATGGGCTGGGGCTGCGTAGGTATTTGCCGTGTACGCGCTGCGCCGGATAATCGGCCTCTTATGCAAGCGATTGTGATTTTGATTTCCGGCGGCGGCTCCAATATGGCTGCCCTGGTTCGCGCGGCGCAGCGGGAAGACTGGGCTGCGCGTTACAACGCGCATATTGCCGCAGTTATCAGCAACTGGGCGGACGCCGCAGGCTTGCGCTGGGCCCAGCAGCAAGGCATTGCCAACCAAGCGATTGCCCACGCGGAGTTTTCCGACCGCGCGCAATTTGATGCCGCATTGGCGCAGGCCATCGCCTCGTATGCGGGTACGGGCCAGCCGCCCCTGGTCTTGCTGGCCGGCTTTATGCGTATCTTGACGCCGGCCTTTGTACAAGCGCACGCCGGGCGTTTGATCAACATCCATCCCTCGCTGCTGCCCGCGTTTACCGGGCTGCATACCCACGAACGGGCGATCGCCGCCGGTTGCAAATTTGCCGGTGCCACGGTGCACCGCGTGACCGAGGGGCTGGACGAGGGCGCTATCTTGGAACAATCGGTGGTACCGGTACTGCCCGACGACGACGCGCAAAGCTTGGCGGCGCGCGTACTCGCCACTGAACACCTGATTTACCCGCGCGCGGTGCGCAGACTTTTAGCGGCCGGGATTAGCTAGCCAAGTCCAAGGCGCCCGCAGGCAAGGCGCCGATGCGGACAAAGCGGCGTTGCTGCGCGCCTTCCCACAGCACCATCTCGTCAAACATGGCCGCCGGGCGTACCCACAGGCCATGGGCGCCATAAAGGGCGCGGTACAAAGTCATGGGCTCCAGGGTCTCGCTATGGCGTGTGGTCGCCAATACCGCGTACATGCCGCCTTTGTAATGGCGGTACAGGCCGGGCGGTGTCTGGATCAAAGGGGGAAGGTCTTCATCTTGCATGGGACAATGCACTGCTTATGCATCCAAAAGCTTTACTAGACGCCTGCGCCGAATTGGTGCGGCTAACCCTGCGATTTGAACATCCTGCCGACGCTACCGTATCGCGGTTTTTCAGAGACCACAAAGGCCTGGGGCCGCGCGAACGCGCCACCATGGCCGAAACCGTCTATACCGTCTTGCGTAAAAAGCTCTTGTTTGACCACCTGGCGCCCTCGGGCAGCGGCCCCAAAGAGCGGCGCCTGGCGATTTTGGGTTTTTACGGGCCGGGCGACTTTTTGCGCAGCGCGCTGACCGACCAGGAAAAAAACTGGCTGGATGCCTGCGAAAAAGTCAAACCGGACGATTTGATGGAGCGCCACCGGCATAACTTGCCTGAATGGCTGGTGCAACCCCTGAAAGACCAATTGGGAGGGGATTTCTGGCCCTTGGTGGAGCAAATGAACCAGGGCGCGGGCTTGGATTTGCGCGTGAACGACTTCAAGGCCAAGCGGGCCGATGTGCAAAAAGTCCTGGCGGCCTCGGGCATCAAGGCCCTGCCTACGCCGTATTCGCCCTGGGGTTTGCGCATTGCGGGCAAGCCCGCGCTGAACAAGCACGAAGCTTTTTTGCGCGGCGACTTTGAAGTCCAGGACGAAGGCTCGCAAATTTTGGCCATGCTGCTCGATGCCAAGCGCGGCGAAATGGTGGTGGATTTTTGCGCCGGGGCGGGGGGCAAGACCTTGGCCATAGGCGCCTGCATGCGCAGCACAGGGCGTCTGTATGCCTTTGACACCTCGGCACACCGGCTGGACTCCTTCAAGCCGCGCATGGCGCGCAGTGGTTTATCCAATGTGCATCCGGCGGCCATTGCCCATGAGCGCGATGACCGGGTCAAGCGCTTGTCGGGCAAGATCGACCGCGTGCTGGTCGATGCGCCTTGTTCGGGCCTGGGCACGCTGCGCCGCAATCCAGACCTGAAATGGCGCCAAAGCCCGCAGTCGGTGCAGGAAATGGCGGTTTTACAGGCGGCGATTTTGCAAAGTGCTTCGCGCTTGTTAAAAGCGGGCGGGCGTTTGGTATATGCCACCTGTAGCTTGTTGCCCCAGGAAAACGAAGACATTGCTCAGGCCTTTAGCGCTGCCAACCCGGGTTTTGAGCCTTTGGACGCGGCCAACATCCTGCTTGGGCTCAAGGTAGCCGATGCTGCAAGTTTGTGTGCCGGGGGGCCTGAGGGTGGTCAATACCTGCGTTTATGGCCCCAAAGGCATGCGACCGATGGTTTTTTCGCAGCGGTTTGGCAGAAAAAACAATCAGTTAACGCGGGTTTAGATGCTTAATTTGCCCTATTTCTTGCTCCCGAGCCCTTTTGCAGCGACAAACCGGCCCCACCTTTTTACAATAGCGCGTTTGCCTAGGGGGCTGATAGGGCTGTGTACCATGCATGCACGGCCTCACTTAATGAAAGATGCAGATCCATGTTTTTGACCGATTCGGCAATGTTCAACGCCATTCTGGAGTGGCTCGGCCATGGGACCTGGCATTTGGCCTGGTGGCAAATTGTTTTATTCACCTTGGCGCTGACCCACATCACCATGATCAGCGTGACTGTGTTCTTGCATCGCCATCAGGCGCACCGCGCCCTAGATCTGCACCCTGCAGTGGCCCATTTTTTCCGTTTGTGGCTGTGGTTGACCACCGGCCAGGTCACCAAAGAGTGGGCGGCGATACACCGCAAGCACCACGCCAAGTGCGAGCAGGCCGATGATCCGCACAGCCCGCAGGTTTACGGCATCCGCAAAGTCCTGTTCCAAGGCGCTGAGTTATACCGGGCCGAGTCCAAAAACAAAGAAACCATCGCGCGCTACGGGCACGGCACGCCGGATGACTGGATTGAACGCAATCTCTACACCCGCTTCTCTTGGCAGGGCGTAGGCTTGATGATGATTATTGACGTCTCGCTGTTCGGCGCCCTGGGTCTGACGGTGTGGGCAGTGCAAATGGCGTGGACGCCGATTGCCGCTGCGGGCGTCATCAATGGCGCTGCGCACTTCTGGGGCTATCGCAACTTCGAGTCGCCCGACGCCAGCACCAATATCTCGCCCTGGGGCATCCTTATTGCCGGCGAGGAACTGCACAACAACCACCACACCTACCCCACCTCGGCCAAGCTCTCGGTCAAGCCCTATGAGTTTGATATTG
>JAEMRG010000145.1 GCA_016463455.1 Rhodoferax sp. | reverse complement strand
ACCCGGGTGGCGAAGTGGAGATGACCGCCGCGGTGCGCCAGGCGCTGAACACCCTAGCGTTGGAAGTGACGCAGCGCGTCGGCGCCTTGCCCACCGATATTTTGGAAGCCACTTTTGTTGGCAATCCCATCATGCACCACCTGCTGCTGGGCATCAACCCGGTGGAGCTGGGCGGTGCGCCCTTTGCGTTGGCAACCGACCGCTCGATTACTTTGTGGGCCTCGGAAATCGATTTTGCGGTGCACCGCAATGCACGCATCTATGTGCTGCCTTGCATCGCCGGCCATGTCGGTGCCGACACGGCCGGCGTGATTCTGGCCGAGCGGCCCGATTTGGATTCACCGGTCACCTTGCTGGTCGATGTGGGTACCAATGCCGAAATTGTGCTGGGCAATAACCAGCGCATGCTGGCCTGCTCCAGCCCGACGGGGCCGGCTTTTGAAGGCGCGCAAATTAGCTGCGGCCAGCGTGCTGCGCCGGGCGCCATAGAGCGCGTGCGCATTGACCCGGCTACCCTAGAGCCGCGCTACAAAGTGATTGGCTGCGACTTGTGGTCCGACGAGGCGGGCTTTGCCGCTGCGGTGGCCGACAGTGGCGTCACCGGCGTCTGTGGCTCGGGCATCATCGAAGCGCTGGCCGAAATGTATTTGGCAGGCATCATCCGCCACGAAGGCACCATCGACGGCAACCTGGCCGCGCGTACGCCGCGTGTCCAGGCCGATGGCCGCACCTTTTGCTACGAACTGGTAGCAGCGACTGCGGAAAAGCCGGCCTTGCGCATCGTGCAAAACGATGTGCGCGCCATTCAACTGGGTAAGGCTGCTTTGTATGCCGGTGTGCGCCTCTTGATGGAACGCATGGGTGTGGACAAAGTGGACCGCATTCGTTTGGCTGGTGCCTTCGGCAGCCATATCGACGTGAAATACGCCATGGTGCTGGGCATGATTCCCGACTGCGTGCTCTCGCAAGTTAGCTCGGCGGGCAATGCCGCCGGTACCGGCGCACGCATTGCCTTGCTGGACAAGGGTTCGCGCAAAGTGATTGAAGACCTGGTGCGCCGTGTGGAAAAAATTGAAACTGCGGTGGAGCCGCGCTTTCAAGAATTTTTTGTCGAGGCCATGGCGATTCCGCACTTAAACGATCCGTTTGAGCGCTTGCAGGATGTGGTGACCCTGCCCGAACGCTTGGCCGTGGTTACCGAGCAAAATGCCCGTAGCCGTCGCGGTGCGCGCAGGGCATGAGGCCATGCACGCATGCATGTGCCTAGGGTGGCCCTTGCGTTGCTGCGAGCTCTTGGGATAAGAAAGAAAACACATGGCTTCGCCCGAGTTTGATTACATCATTGTGGGTGCCGGTTCGGCGGGCTGTGTGCTGGCCAACCGCCTAAGCGAGGATGCCCAAGTGCGGGTGCTCCTGATCGAAGCCGGTGGCAATGACCACAGCATCTTTATCCATATGCCCTCTGCGCTGGCCTACCCCATGGCTAATCCTCGCTACAGCTGGCAGTACCAGTCCGAGCCTGAGCCCTTTATGAATGGGCGGCGCATTCACTGCCCGCGTGGCAAGACCTTGGGTGGTTCCTCGTCCATCAACGGCATGGTGTATGTGCGCGGCCACGCTTTGGATTACGAGGGCTGGGCTTTGCAAAGCGGCATGCAGGACTGGTCGTATGCGCATTGCCTTCCTTACTTCAAAAAAGCCGAAGCGCGCGCGGTCGGCGGCGATAACTACCGGGGGGATAGCGGCCCGCTCAAAGTCAGTACCGCCGCCATGCGCAACCCGCTGTACCGCGCCTTTATCGAAGCAGGCAAGCAAGCGGGCTATCCGGTGACCAAAGACATGAACGGCTACCAGCAGGAAGGCCTGGGCCCCATGGACATGACCACGCACAAAGGCCGACGCTGGAGTACCGCCATGGCCTATTTGCGCCCAGCCCTGAAGCGCAAAAATTTGGTTTTACAAAAGCATACATTGGTCACCAAAGTGCTGTTCGAAGGCCCGGCAGAAGCGCTGCGTGCGGTCGGCGTGCAAGCCTTGCAGGACGGCCAGGTGCAGGAACTGCGCGCGCGCTGCGAAGTGATTTTGTGTGGCGGTGCCATCAACTCCCCCCAGCTTTTGCAACTCTCGGGCATTGGGCATCCGGGTTTGCTTGAGCCCCTGGGGGTGCCTGTGCTGCTGGGCCTGCGCGGTGTGGGCGAAAACCTGCAAGACCATATGGAAACCTATGTACAGGTGCGCTGCACGCAGCCCGTCACGCTGTACTCGGCCATGGGCCCGCTGGCCAAGTTGCGCATCGGCGTGGAGTGGGTGCTCAAGCGCAGCGGCCTGGGCGCCACCAACCATATGGAGTCCGGCGGCTTTATCCGCAGCGATGCGGGGGTGAAGCATCCCGATTTGCAATACCATTTTGTGCCCATGGCTATCCGCTATGACGGCACCTCGCCGGTACAAGGCCATGGCTTTCAAGCGCATATCGGCCCGATGCGCCCGACCAGCCGGGGCTGGGTGCGGATCGCCAGCGCAGACCCTTTGCAGCCGCCGCGCATTTTGTTTAACTACATGGGCACCGAGCAGGACCGCAAAGAAATGCGCGCCGGTGTGCGCCTTACCCGCGAAATATTTGACCAGACTGCCATGGAAGATTTCCGGGGCGAAGAGATTTCGCCCGGCGCGCAGGTGCAAAGTGACGATGAAATTGACGAGCATATCCGTAACAACGCCGAGACTGCCTACCACCCCTCAGGCTCCTGTCGCATGGGCACCGATGCCATGGCGGTGACCGACCCGCAGGGACGCGTACACGGCCTGAGCGGATTGCGCGTGGTCGATGCCTCCTTGATGCCTTTGATTGTCAGCGGCAATCTGAACGCCCCCACCATCATGCTGGCCGAAAAAATCGCGGATTTGATTCGCGGTCACACGCCGCTTGCGCCCGCGTCCGCGCCATTTTTTGTGCATCCAAATTGGGAAACGCAGCAACGCTGAGCGTGCCTGCGGATGCCAACGGTGGCTCGGTTAAAATTTCGGCTTCCGAGGAGCGTTGCAGTTCATCACCATGAACGAGGCTCGGAAGAAGCGGTGCCTCGCCGCTTGCTGTTAACGGCGCTCACCCACGCAGCCAGTGCGGTGAGCTTTTGATATCTCCCTCTGTAGTTTGCGTGGTACCTCTGTGAATCTTGTGGAGCGCGCCATGCCTGGAATGACTGAGAGCCCAATGTCCGCCACGGACAACCGTTTTACCCATTTGCTGGCCACCCGGCCCTGGTTGCTGGCCGATGGCGCCACGGGCAGCAATTTATTTGATGTGGGCCTGATGTCGGGCGACGCGCCCGAGTTGTGGAATACCGAGCACCCAGAGCGTATCGCCGCGTTGCATCAAAGTTTTGTCGATGCCGGTGCCGATATATTGCTTACCAACAGCTTTGGCGGCACCGTCTATCGCCTGAAATTGCACAATGCCCAAAGCCGCATGGGCGAGCTCAACACCCTGGCCGCGCAGATTGCCCGACAAGTCGCCGATGCCAGTGGCCGCACGGTTGCGGTAGCCGGCAGCATGGGCCCTACCGGCGAAATCATGGAGCCCATAGGCCCCTTGACCTTTGACGAGGCCAAGGCCGCGTTTGCCGAGCAGGCGCTGGCGCTCAAAGCTGGTGGTGCTGATGTGTTGTGGATTGAAACCATGTCCTCGCGCGAGGAAGTGGAAGCGGCGGTTGCCGGTGCGGGCGTGGCCGGTTTGCCGATTGTCTGCACCCTCAGCTTTGACACCAATGGCCGCACCATGATGGGTATTTCGCCCAGCGATTTTTCCGCCATCGAAAAAACCTTGTCACCGCGCTTGGCCGCATGCGGCACCAACTGCGGCGTGGGTGCTTCCGAAGTGGTGGCCTGCATCCACAACCTGGCGCAGGCCATGGGGCCGGAGGTGGTGCTGGTCGCCAAAGGCAATTGCGGCGTACCCCAATATGTGGACGGTGCCATTTGCTACAACGGCACGCCCGAGATCATGGCCCTTTATGCACGCATGGCGCTGGATGCGGGAGCCCGCATCATCGGCGGCTGCTGCGGTACCTCGGCTAAACATTTGCGCGCGATGCGCGAAGCCTTAGAAGCGCATACGCCCGGCCCCGCACCCACGCTGGAGGACATCAATGCGCGTTTGGGCGAAGTGTCCAACGGCGCGCGTGCCCAATGGGGCGGCGAACAAAGCCGCGCCGGTGGCGCGGCCCCGGGTGCTAACCTGTCGCGTGGCCGGGCTGCGCGCGCGCGGCGCGCAGGCAGCGATGCCGGCGCCGATAGCGCAGGCGAGGGCGCTGGCGTATGAGCAAGTGCGGGCGCAAGCCTTCGAGGGGCGTCCTTCGGAGTTTGTGCATGGAGGCTTCTATGGGTAGCAGCCTTGGCGTAGTGCGTCTCGTCCAGCGCTAGATTATTGATGGATACCGGCTCCTCTGTGCGTGGCATTTTGTTGGTGGCGGGCGCTACGCTTTTTTGGAGCCTGAGCGGCGTGTTTGTGCGCTGGTTACCAGACGTCGACCCTTGGTCTTTCAATGCGTTTCGCGGGCTGGGCCTGGGCCTTTCCATGGCTTTGTGGATTGCCTTGCGCTATGGACGGGGCAGCGTCGCTTTGCTGCGCCGCAGCCCCATCGCCGGCCTACTCATCTCGGCTGGTTTTTTTGCGCTGGGCTCTTCGCTGTACATCGTCTCGCTGGACCTGGCCAGTGTGGCGGCGGTATCTTGCCTCACCGCAACATCCGGTTTGTTTGCCGCACTGATGGCGCGCTTTTTTCTGGGCGAGCGCACGCCTCCTATTTTTTATTTCGCGATGTTGCTGGCGCTCGGAGGTGTGGCTGTTATTGCGCTAGGGGAGGGCGATGCCCGGGTGCAAGGTTTGGCCGGCACTTTTACCGGTTTGGCGGTGGCCGCCTGTTTTGCAGCCCAAAGTGTGGCGCTGCGCCGCTACCGCGCCTTTGACATGGAGCCGGCATTTTTACTGGGTGGTTTTGTTACTTTTGCCGCCATCATGGCACTGGGCTTGGTCATCGTGCCGCCTTGGCAAAGTTTGGCTGTCCTGCTCTTGATGGGCCTGGTTCAACTGGCGATTCCCTTGGTTTTGTATATGTACGGCGCGCGCAGTGTGGCTACCAGCCATATGGTTTTGATCACTATGGCCGATGCGGTGCTCAACCCTTTGTGGGTGTGGATGGTGCATGGCGAAGTGCCGCCGCAGGCGGTATACCTGGGCGGCGCCTTGGTGCTCGGGGCTATTGCTTTGACCGCGTTTGCGCCGCCAACCGCTACCGCGCAGGTGCAGCTTGGAGCGACAGACAAATGAAAAGTGGGTGGACTACACTGCTAGCCGGTATGCGAAGCGCGACAACATTGCCTTGCTTATGCATTCCAAGGATGAAAATCAGGGGGGTTTGCAGTATCAGATGGTGCCCAGGAAGGGACTCGAACCCCCACGAAGTTACTCGCTAGTACCTGA
>JAEMRG010000144.1 GCA_016463455.1 Rhodoferax sp. | reverse complement strand
GGGCCGTCAAAAGGGTAGAGCGCTGCGCCGCCAAACTGCAGCGCCAGCGCGTCGCCTATCTGGCGGCTCCAGCGGTCCAGCGGATGGGGCAGACCGTCATGGGCCAGGGGCGACGATTGAAAGTGGGCCCACATCGAACCGCCGACATTGCCCGCCAGCCACAGCACCGCCGCAGGGCGACCATCGGGCAGGCGGATGGCTTCATGCGCCTGCGGGCAAAAGCCGCCGCGCAGATGCAAGCCCTGCAATTGCAAAGCGGCGCTGAGGGCGGGACGTAAAGGCATCAGTCAGCTTAGCGTCAAGGTGTGAAGTGCAGGGCTCAGGCCCGAAAGACTTTGCGCCGCGGGAGGCCCCAGGCGGTAGCAGTCACGGTGGCTTCAAAAAACACATTGCCGTCAATGTCATTGTTGACCTGGTTGTCTTCCTGGCTGAACACCACCTGGGCGTCCACTGCACCTGCGGCCAGCGCGCGGGCATGCGCTTCCTGGGCTGCCAGGCTGCGGGCTTGGGCAATCGCGGCATCCAGGCCTCTGAAATCTTGCGGGCCGTCGGGTGTAAATACTTTGAAGGTGCCGCGCACTGGCTGGGTCACGGTTATGTGCACCCGCTGCGCCACCTGACCCAGCACCGCGCCTACCGCATTGGCCACCTCGGCATGCGGTGGCACCACCAGGCGCACGCCCAGTCCCCGCGCCACCGCCGGGTAATAGCTGGCCGCCGGTGCGCCCACGCCGACCAGCGGCATGTCGGGCGCAAACTGCAAGGCAAACACCGGCTGTGCCGGCATGGCTGCGCTGCGCTGGGGAGCAGCCAGGGTTTGCCAGGGGATCTCGTTCAGATCGGTCGGGATAGGGGCTGTTGCGGTGTCGGGCTTTGGTATGGACGGCGCGGGGGCGGGCACCGAGCCGGCGGCAATAGGCTGTGGCGCAAGCGCCGCGCTATGCCGGGCCAAGGCCATGCTGGTGAGCAGCGCGGCCACTTTGCCCGCGCTGTTTTCGTTCATCTGCCCGGCGTCGTTCAGGCCGGCTTCAATCAGCTTGTTGCAAATCGTCTCGGTGACCTTGGCTACTACATCGCGCGCAGGGGCCTGTGCGTCGCCCAGCGGCCATTTGCCCAGCCCGTACAAATGGCGCATCTGCCGCGCCCAGATGCGCGCCGCGCACAGGGCGGCTTCCTGGCTCCAGTGCGTGGACATACCCAGCACATGCGCCGCATCACTGGGCGTGAAACCGGTGTAAATCGCCAGTCCTTTGCGCTCCAGTCGCGCAATGGCGCGGGCCAGGTCGCGGTCGTCCATATTGGCCGCTTCCAGGTCTACTGGCCCTTGGCACAGGCGCTCCCAGGCGCGTAGCTCGGAGTCATTGAGGCGGCTTAGGTGCGCGCTGTCGGCGGACAAAGCCTGCGCAAAACGCATCTGGCTGGCATGCGGGCTTTCGCTTTGCTGGCGCTGTAACACGGCCAAAAATTTCGGGTGCTGGTGCACCAAAAGGCTCAGGGGCAGCACGCGGCGCGGGCCAATGGTCAGGCCTTCGCCGCCTTGCAAGCGCACTTCGCTGTCGCCGCCCAGGCCGATGGCATAGACCTTCACCGCCTCGATCATGGGCCGCCAGTTGCCCACCATGGCGCCGTCAAAGCTGAGGGCTGGCAGGCCGCCGCGCACTACGGCAATATCGGTGGTGGTACCGCCCATGTCGGCGACGATGGCATTGTCCAGTCCGCTCAAAGCGCAAGCCCCCAGCACACTGGCGGCGGGGCCGGACAAGACGGTGCTTACCGGCCGCTGCAAAGCGCTGTGCACATTGATCAGCGAACCATCGCCTTTGACCAGCATCAGCGGCGCGTCGATGTGTCGCGCGGCCAAGGTGCGCTGCACCGAATCGATCAGGGTTTTGACGTGCGAAATCATGCGTGCATTGAGCGCGGCTGTCAGCGCCCGGCGCGGCGCGCCCAGGCTGGAGGCCAGCTCATGCCCGCAGGTGACCGGCGTGTCGCAGTGTTGCTGCACCCAGGCGCGTAACTGGTTTTCATGCGCCGGGTTGCGCACCGCAAAGGTGGCCGAAATCGCAAACGCCGATACGCGTCCTACGTGCCTGGCAATGGCAGCGCGGCAGGCCGCCTCGTCCAGCGCGCACAGGGCTAGGCCTGCTGCGTCATGCCCACCGGCCAGGCTTTCAATCGCGTCCAGGCCCAGTAAGTCGCCAAGCCCGCTGGTTTTGATTTGCTGCGCGTCGTAGCCCACCAGCAGCGCGCAGACCGGCGCGCCTTTGCCTTCGACCACCGAGTTGGTGGTCAGCGTGGTGGACAGCGAGACCAAATCCACTTGCGCCAACAAATCTTGCGGCAAACCGTCCAAAGACGCGGCTATGCCCTGCGCCAAATCAAAGCGGGTAGTCAGGCTTTTGGACGCCGCCACCACCTCGCGCGCCGCATTGAGAAGCACCGCGTCGGTAAAGGTGCCGCCGGTATCTATCCCGAGCGAAAAGCTCATGCACCAGCTGCGGCGCAAAGCCAGCGAAACAGGTAGTCGGCAAAGCTGCGGCGCACGGTGACTTCATAGTGGCTGCCGGCCTGTTTGCACAGAATCGTCGCGTTAGCGCGCGAGATATGGCTTTGGGCGACCTGACCGGCGGCAAATACGCTGGCGTGAAAATCCAAGGGGCAGCCGCGCGAGAGCAAGTCCGCTGCGCCCGGGCCTTGGACGCGCAGCACGGTATTGCCGTGGCCCACGTTCACGATTGCCATGTGCTGCCCGGGCATCGCTTCGCGCAATGCGGCTTCGAGCGCAGCGCCTTGCCCTATTGGGCATTGCAGCAAGCATTCGTCTGGACCAAGCCAGAGTAGTTGGCGATCTGCGCCCACACTGGCGGTATTGGCTACTAAGGGCAGTGCCAGGCCGGTCACCGTGTGCACTGCGCTGCAAAAGCGCGCGTCTGCCGGATCGCCGCGCAAATTGAGCATATCCATTAAGGGCGCTTCGCCCAGCCCGACGGCTTGGCCATCGACCACCAAAGACTTGTCGCCCGCGCCAAACAAGGGCGCCAGGGGGCTTTGCAAAACAGCATCAGACATGGTGGCGTTTTCCTTCAGGATCGTAAAACACCGTGCTGCCGACGGTGGCGCGCACGGTGCGGCCATCGGCCAGCGGTATTTGCACTTGCTGGCCGCTACGCTGCTGGCCATTGCGCACCAGCGCCATGGCAATCGAACGCTTGAGCACGGGGCTGTAGTAGCTGGAAGTCACATGGCCCAGCATAGGCACCGGCGTGGTAACGGGCGCGCCCACCTCCGTGATTTGCGCGCCTTCGGGCAGCACTTCGGCCGGGTCTTCGGTGAGCAAGCCCACCAGCTCTTTGCGGTTGGGGCCTGCGGTATGGCTGCGCGACAGCGAACGGCGGCCCAAAAAGTCTTTGGTTTTGGACACCATGGCGCCCATGCCCAGGTCGTGCGGGGTCACCGAGCCATCGGTATCCTGGCCGACAATGATGTAGCCTTTTTCCGCACGCAGCACGTGCATGGTTTCGGTGCCGTAAGGGGTGATGTTGAACGCTTCGCCCGCTGCCATCAGTGCGGCCCAGACCGCAGCGCCATAGTGCGAAGGCACGTTCACCTCAAACGACAACTCACCCGAAAAGCTAATGCGCATAATGCGCGCCGCCACGCCTGCCACCGTGCCTTCGCGGTAGCTCATAAACGGGAAAGCGGCCAGCGACAGGTCCACGTCTTTGCAGACTTTTTCCAGCACCGCACGCGCCTTGGGGCCGACCAGGCCGAAGGTGCTCCAGTGGTCGGTAACGCTGGTCATATAGACCTGCATATCGGGCCACTCGGTTTGCACCCAACGCTCCATCCAGCCCAGTACGCGGGCGGCGCCGCCAGTGGTGGTGGTCATCACAAAATGGTTCTCGCCCAGGCGCACGGTGACGCCGTCGTCATAGACCATGCCGTTTTCGTCCAGCATCAGGCCATAGCGCGCTTTGCCTACTTCTAGCTTGAGCCAGGGGTTGGTGTACATCCAGTTGAGCAGCTTGGCCGCGTCCGGGCCTTGGATATCAATCTTGCCCAGCGTCGATGCATCCATGATGCCCACGCCTTCGCGCACCGCCATCACTTCGCGGTGCACTGCCTGGTGCATATCTTCATTGCCCTTGGGGAAGTACCAGGGGCGTTTCCACTGGCCCACGTCCTCAAACAAGGCACCGGCGGCGATATGCAACGGGTGCGGGCTGGTGTGGCGCGCCGGATCGAATAAATCGCCCCGGTCCACACCGGCCAAGGTGCCAAAAGTGATGGGGATGTAATTGGGCCGGAAAGTAGTGGTGCCCACCTGCCCGATGGGCTTGCCCAGTGCGCGCGCGGCCAAAGCCATGCCATTGATATTGCCTAACTTGCCCTGGTCGGTGCCAAAGCCCATGGCGGTGTAACGCTTGATGTGCTCTATGGATTCAAAGCCCTCGCGCACCGCCAACTCAATGTCTGCTGCGCCCACATCGTTTTGGTAATCGACAAAGGCTTTGCTGCGGCGTGACACCGGCTCGCCGGTCTCGGCAATCCAAAAGGCTGCAATCGCTTCGCCCGCTGCTTCGCTGACTGGGTAGCTGCTGGCCTGCGCGGCAAAGCCAGCGCGCTGCGCAGCAAGCGCACCGGCCTGGCTGGCTGCTGCTAGCGTTTGCGCCAAACCGAACTGCGCAGCGCCTGCGCCCACAATCTGTTGGTCGGCAATCGCCGCACCGGGTGTGAAGCAGCACAAGGCCTCGTTCCACACCGCTTTGCCGCCGGAGTGCGAATACAAATGGATAGCCGGGTTCCAGCCGCCAGCCATGCCCAGGGTGTCGCAGGCTAGCACGCGCCGTGCGCCACTGGCCTTGCCACCGCTCATCGCGGCCAGTTCGATGCTGCTCACGCGCACGCTGCCATGGGCTTGCACCGGCACATGGTTGCGCAGCACGGTGACGCCGGCGTTTTGCGCTTGCTCCGCCAAACCGCCAGCAGGTGGGTTGCCCGCGCGGGCATCGACCACGCTCACGTTTGCACCGGCCTTACGCAGCACCAGTGCGTCGGCATAGGCGCTGTCGTTATTCGTCAGCAACACGATATTTTTGCCAGCGAGTACGCCGTAGAGCGTGGCGTAGTCAGCCAGCGCCGAGGACAGCATCACACCGGGCAAGTCGTTATTGCCAAACACCATGGGCCGCTCATGCGCACCGGTGGCCAGCACCACTTGGCTTGCGCGCACGCGCCACAGCCGCTCGCGAAAGCCCTGGCGCTTTGCCAGAGGCAGGTGGTCGCTCAGCGCTTCGCGCACGGTCAGGAAGTTGTAGTCATGGTAGCCAAACACTACACCGCGGCGGATGATGCGCACATCGGGCATGGCCTGCAGTTCGGCTACCGCAGCGCGCACCCAGTCGCTAGCCGCTTGGCCGTCTATGGTGCCGGTGCAACGGTGCGCTGCGCCACCGAGCTCGGCTTGCAGTTCCGCCACGATCACCCGCGCGCCACTGCGCCCCGCGGCCAGCGCCGC
>JAEMRG010000143.1 GCA_016463455.1 Rhodoferax sp. | reverse complement strand
TATCGTCTTTGCCACCCAAATGCATGTACAGGTCTTTGAGCAAGCCATCGTGCAGGCCATAGACGCAGGCGTGCAACATCACCTCCTGATCGCGCGCCCAGGCGTCTTGCAAGACGGTGCTTTGCGCCACATTGAGCACTTGCTCCACCGCATTGAGCTCGCACAAGATATTGGCGCGGGCGGCCTCGGGGGCGGCGTCGATCAAGGCTTGGTGCCTGTCGCGCACGTCCTGGATATGGCGCAGCCAATTGTCTGCTAGGCCGATGCGCGCGCCTTCCAGCGCCGCCTGCACGCCCGAGCAGCCATAGTGCCCGACCAGCAAAATGTCGCGTACCTTCAAACGTTCGACGGCAAACTGGATGGTGGACAGGGCGTTCAAATCCGAATGCACCACCACATTGGCCACATTACGGTGGACAAAAATTTCGCCTGGCGCCAGGCCGATGATCTGGTTGGCAGGCACGCGGCTGTCCGAACAGCCGATCCACATATAGCGCGGCTTTTGCTGCGCCGTCAGACCGGTGAAAAAGCCCGGCTGCTTGCGCTCCATTTCAGCGGCCCAGGTGCGGTTGCGGGCAAATAAATCATTTAACTGGGTCATACAAGTTCAGCTTTGCGCTACAAGGTTTAGGCGGTTTCGGAAAACAATTCACGGCCGATGAGCATACGGCGAATCTCACTGGTTCCAGCACCGATTTCATAGAGTTTGGCATCGCGCCACAAGCGACCTAAGGGGTAGTCGTTGATATAGCCATTGCCACCAAATATCTGCACGCCTTCGCCGGCCATCCAGGTGGCTTTCTCGGCAGTCCACAAAATCACACTGGCGCAGTCTTTGCGCACGCGGCGTACATGCTCGCTGCCCAAGGCATCCAAGTTTTTAGCCACCATATAGGCAAACGAGCGGCCCGCTTGCAGCACGGTGTACATATCGGCGACCTTACCCTGAATCAACTGGAACTCGCCAATGCTTTGGCCAAATTGTTTGCGCTCGTGGATATAGGGTATGACCTCGTCCATCACCGCTTGCATGATGCCCAATGGCCCCCCGCTCAGCACCGCACGCTCATAGTCCAGGCCGCTCATTAAGACCTTGGCACCATTGTTGATGCCGCCCAGCACATGGGATAAAGGCACTTCCACATTGTTAAAAACCAGCTCGCCCGTGTGGCTGCCACGCATGCCCAGCTTGTCGAGTTTTTGCGCGACCGAGAAACCCGGCATGCTTTTTTCAATCAAAAAAGCGGTGACGCCGCGCGCGCCCAGCTCCGGATCGGTTTTGGCATAGACCACCAGGGTGTCCGCATCCGGGCCGTTGGTGATCCACATCTTGCTGCCATTGAGCACAAAGTAACCACCCTTGTCCTGCGCGCGCAGTTTCATAGACAGCACATCGCTACCGGCACCGGGCTCGCTCATGGCCAGGGCGCCCACGTGTTCGCCGCTGATCAGCTTGGGCAGATAGCGCTGGCGCTGCTCGGGCGTGCCATTACGGCGGATCTGGTTGACGCACAAATTACTGTGCGCGCCGTAGGACAAACCCACTGAAGCGCTGGCGCGCGAAATCTCCTCCATGGCCACCATATGGGCCAAATAGCCCATAGCGGCGCCCCCGTATTCTTCTTCGACGGTGATACCCAGCACACCCAGATCGCCCATCTTGCGCCACAAGTCCATGGGGAACTGGTCGTCGCGGTCGATGGCGGCGGCGCGCGGCGCGATTTCGGCTTGCGCGAAATCATGCACCGCTTCGCGCAGCGCATCCACGTCTTGCCCGAGTTGAAAGTCCAGCCCTGGTAGCGTCATTTTTAGTCCCTTTGCAAAAAATTGTCAGGCGCTGGCGGGCACCGTAGTCAAGGTTTGCTGCATCAGCGCACACGGGCTAGTGTGCCCCTGCGCATCCACATGCAGCACCTCTGCCGATGCCACCGTAATCCGCTTGCCGGCGCGCACCACTTTGCCGATGGCGCGTAATTCGCCCTCTTTAAAAGCCGCCAGAAAATTGATTTTGTATTCCACCGTGGTGACCTCAAGCCCCTCGGGGGCAAGCGTCAGCGCCGCATAGCCGCCAGCGATATCGGCCAGCATACCGGTGGCGCCGCCATGAAACCCCAGTTGCTGCTGCGTCACTTTGTCCGAATAAGGCAGGGCCAACTCGACGTAGCCGGGCTCGGCGCGCAGCAAGCGCACGCCCAGCGCCTGCGACATGCCCTGGCGCGCCAAACTGGTGGCAATGCGCTCCCACAGCAATGGATAAGGCTGGGAATCAGCGGACATGCACGGCCTGGGTTTTGGGTTTTTTGCTGTTAGGCGCGCTTGGCGGCACTTTGCCCAGCAAGGCCCGCGCTTCGCGCTGGTGTACTTTGATCTCGTCCAGATTGGACTGCAGATCGGCCATCTGCTCTTCAATGCGGCTGCGGTGCACGTCCAGCACTTCCAAAAATTTGCTCAGCTGCATGCCGCTATCGCGCGGGCTTTCGTAGGTGTCGATGATGTCCTTGGCCTCGGTCAAGCTCAGGCCCAGACGCTTGGCACGCAAGGTCAACTTCAAACGGGTGCGGTCGCGCACGCTATAGACCCGGTTGCGCCCGCCCGGACCGGTGCGCTCAGGCTGCAACAAGCCCAGATCTTCGTAAAAACGAATAGCCCGGGTGGTCAGGTCAAACTCGCGTGACAAGTCGCTGATGCTGAAGGTACTGCTCATAGGCGGCGGCAAAGAACGGGCAAGATGCGAGACACAAACCAATGCGACAGAGGCACGGGGCCGGGCTGTCTAGAATCGGGTTGACGTTTACGTAAACGTCAATTATGAACCATAAGCCACCCACCATGAACGCCCTCGAATCCCACCTGCACTATCCATTGGGCAGCGCCTTGCCGTCGCCGGGGGGCAGCATCGAAGTGGCGCCTGGCATTTTGTGGGTACGCATGACACTGCCTTTTGCGCTAGACCATATCAACCTGTGGCTCTTGCGCGATTGCATAGAAGGCGAAAACGGCCCGGTACAGGGCTGGAGCGTGGTGGACTGTTGCATCCACCGCGACGAGGCCAAGGCCCAATGGGAGCAAATTTTTGCCAGTGAGTTGCAAGGTTTGCCGATCCTTCGCGTCATCTGCACGCATATGCACCCAGACCATATCGGCCTGGCCCATTGGCTGTGTGAGCGCTGGAAAGTCGATTTATGGATCAGCGCCGCCGACTACCAGGTGGCGCGCTTTGCCTGCATGGGCGCCAACGGCTTTGGCGGCGAGCGGTCTGCCGCCTACTTCGCCGCCCACGGCATGAACGACGAGGGCTCGGTAGCGCAAATACGGGCGCGCACCAACTACTTTCCTAACCTGGTGCCCTCGGTACCCGACAGCTACCACCGCCTCATGGACGGTACTATGCTGGAAATCGGCGGCCGCAGCTGGCGCTGTATTAGTGGCTACGGCCACGCGCCCGAACATATCGCGCTGTATTGCGAAGACTTGGCTGTGCTGATCGGCGGCGACATGATGCTGCCACGCATTTCCACCAACGTCAGCGTCTATGAACAAGAGCCCGAGGCCGATGCGCTCAAACTGTTTTTGGACTCGATTGACAAATTCAAACCCCTGCCCTTGGATACTTTGACGCTACCGGCGCACGGTAAGCCTTTCACCGGTTTGCATGTGCGCATTGAACAACTGCACACCCACCACCGCGAGCGCCTGGCCGAAGTGATGCAGGCCTGCGAAGCGGGGCCGCAAAGCGCTCGCGATGTGGTGCCAGTACTGTTCAAGCGCGCGCTGGACTTGCACCAGATGACTTTTGCCATGGGCGAGGCGGTGGCGCACTTGCATCTGCTGTGGTTCCAGAAAAAACTACGCCGCACTCTGGGCGCCGATGGTGTGTACCGATTCAGCCTGGCGGTCTGAGCCGGTTCTTCACCACAGCGGCGCGGTCGGGTCTTTGAGTTTTTCGCGCCGCTGCGGGTAGTCGGGCATCACGCTGCCCACGGTTTGCCAGAAATGCGGGCTGTGGTTCATCACCCGCAAATGGCTCAGCTCATGCGCCACCACATAGTCGATCACCGGCAACTCAAAATGCATCAAGCGCCAGTTCAGACGAATCGAGCCGTCGCTCTTGGCGCTGCCCCAGCGCTTGTCGGCATTGCTCAGTGACAAGCGGGTCCAGCGCACTTGTAACTGCGGCGCAAAGTGATTGAGCCGCTCCTCAAACAAGGCCTGGGCCTGGCGCATCAGCCAGGCCTGCGTGGCATCGCGGATTTGCGCAGCGCTAGCGTCCACCGGCAACGCGATGCGCAACTCGCGCAACAGCGGCCCATCCTGCCCGCCCTGCGCCTCTGCTAAAGCGGCGCCCACCGCGCTAAAGCCATGCGAAGGATCCAAACGCAAGCGCAACAGCCCGCCAAGATAGGGAAAGACCGCAGCATCGCACCAGTCGATACGGGTTTGCTGCAAGTGCGTATGCCGCTCGCGGCTTTCCTGCAGTTTGCGCACTATCCACTGAGCGCGTGCGAGTAAGACCTGGTCGATTTCGAGCAAGGATGTCCAGCGCGGTGCGCGTACGCTCAAGCCATCGGGCCCGATGCGCATGCCGATGCTGCGGCGGCGCGCGCGCACTACCGAAAACGCTACCTGCACCCCTTGCAAACGCAGGCTGCGCGTGGCTTGGGGATGGGCAAAGACGGTCTCTTCGGATGGCCCGGCAATCGGAGCCTTATCGCTAGGTGCCTTGGACACATCGGGTTTGGCAGCACGGCGCGGCGCGCGCGCGGGCAGCTTGGGGGGCGCAGTTTTAGCCGGTGGCGCAGAGCCCAGCGATTCAAATAAGTCCAGGGTGTAACGTAGCAGCGGATGCATAGCCCGAGTGCTCTGGTGCGCTAAGGTTTTGGCGGGTAAGCGTCAGGGTCCAGGCGGCGCATTTCGGTCTCGATCCAGGTCTCTACCTCGCGCATCATTTCGTCCGGACTGCGGCCTTCGCTGGCGATCGCCGGGCCGATGGACACATCGACCAGGCCAGCGTATTTGATAAAGGCTTTGCGCGGCCAAACGCGGGCCGAGTTCACCGCTATCGGAAACACGGGCGCGCCGGTTTCGATGGCCAGGCGGGTGCCGCCCGCTTTGTACAGGCCTTTTTCGCCGCGCGGTGTGCGCGTACCTTCGGGAAACATGATGATCCAGACCCCGCGGGCGAGCAATTCTTGGCCTTGCGAAACCACCTTGTTAAAGGCCTGCGAACGCTGGCTGCGGTCAATATGAATCATGTCGAGGCGGCTCATGGCCCAGCCAAAAAACGGCACATACATCAACTCTTTTTTGAACACAAACGCCAGCGGATGCGGCATGAGCGAAGGCAGCAAAAATGTCTCCAGCGTGGACTGGTGCTTGACGAGCAAAACGGCGGGGCTGTTTTCTCCGGTGGGCAAATGCTCCCAGCCGCTGACGCGCACCCGAATACCCAAAATCACGCGGGCACCGGCAATCGCGGTACGCAACCAGGCGCGCGCCATGGCCCATAGCGGATTGCCCCGGATAAAAATCGA
>JAEMRG010000142.1 GCA_016463455.1 Rhodoferax sp. | reverse complement strand
ATGCGCCCTTGCTGCGGCGTGTAAAAGCGCAGCAACAGCTTGACCAAGGTCGATTTACCTGAGCCAGTAGAGCCCACAAAGGCCACCGTCTGGCCCGCCGGTATGGTCAAGCTAATGTCGTGCAGCGTGGGTGCATCGCCCGCACTGGCATAGGAAAACTGAAGGTTTTCAAAGCGGATATCGCCCTTTACCGCCTCTTTGGCAAAGTGATTGCCTTCATAAGCAATGCTGATGGGTGTGTCCAGTAAGCCCATAGCGCGCTCGATAGCGGCCATAGAACGCTGGTACATATCGGCCACCTCAGCCAGCCCGGTTAGCGGCCAGAGCAGGCGCTGCGTCAAAAACACCAGCACCGAAAACGCGCCTACCGCCAATTGCCCGTGCAATGTCAGCCAGCCGCCGTACAAGAGCGTAGCGGTAAAGCCGGCCAGAATGGCCATCCGGATAACTGGCGTGATGGCGGCGCTGATACGGATAGCGGCGGCATTGGTCTGGCGGTAGCGGTTGCTGGCCTCCTCGATGTGCCCAGCCTCGAAGCCCTCGGTGGCAAAGGCTTTTATAGTGGCCAGCCCCAGCAAATTGTTATTGAGCCGCGCACCCACATCGCCCGCCGCCTCGCGCACTTTGGTGTAGCGCGGCGCCAGCCGGTTTTGAAACCAGAATGCGCCCAGCAAAATCAAAGGCACGGGCAGCAAGGCCATCAGCGCGATCTCTTTTTGCAAAGCAAAAAACACTGCGCTGACCATCAGCGAAGAGAAAAACACCTGAATGATCTGGTTGGCCCCGCCATTCAAGAAGCGCTCCATCTGGTTAATGTCATCGTTCAGGATGGCCATCAGATTGCCGGTGCGCTGGTTCTCGAAATACGCCATATCCAGGCGCTGCACATGGCGGTAGGTATCCAGGCGCATATCGTGTTGCAGGTTTTGCGCCAGCTGACGCCACTTCACTTCGTACAAATACTGAAACAAAGACTCGCCACCCCAGACCAGCACATTGAAGAGGCCCAGCGCCAGCAACTGCTCCCAGGTATTGGTGATGCCGATCGCGCCTAGCACATGGCGCGCCAGAAAACTCTCTTCCCCCTTCACCACCACATCCACCGCCGCACCTATCAACACTTCGGGCAGGATGTCAAAAAACTTGTTTAATACCGAATACAGCGCCGCTAACTTGAAATCGCGCCGGTAAGCGCTGGCGTAGCGCAGGAGTTTTCTTAAGGGGTGCATCAGGAAATAAAAAACGGCGTGGGTGAGCGTTGATTGTCACCGAGCCCGCTGGCGGCAGGCCTTGCGCTGCGGCTTAAGCCTTTGGGCGGAGGTAGGGACGAGGCATTTGTTCGGCCACTTGCTGGCGTACAACGGGCTGCTGGCCGTTTCGCGTGGCAAGTTGCTGCGCCTCCTTCGCCGCGCGCGCCAAGGCGGCCAACACACCAGCAGGCGCGCCTGCCGAGGGCTGCGTCGCAGCTGTCACAGCCTTGTCGGAGTTCATCGGAGCGTTCATGGGTTAAGTCCTTGCGCCAAAAGCTGGGGGGTGAAGTCGCTATTGTCGTACACCGCCCAACGGTTAACGAGCCCTTTATAGGTAGCTTCCAAGTTATGCAAACCCGCATGAAAGCGCCGGTCGATGGTTTGCGGGTCAATGGCATGGCCTCCTTGACTAACCCTTAAGGCCACTCGCCTTTGGGCCAGTGCGACGTCATCCAATTTTAGAAAAACCAAATCTACAAAATAGCCCTGCTCCCGCCACTGACTAATGTGACGGGCGTAACTGCGGCTGGCAAGCGTCGTTTCCACGGCGAAGCTTTCTCCGCGCTGGAAATAGAGTCGCATTTGCTCCACCATCAAGCGGCCAGCCGCAATGGCAACGCGCTCGGGTTGGAATGGGGACAGTCCTGCCGCGATCAGATCTGCATTGATAAATACTGGACAGCTTGCCTCCGCAGGAAGAAATTGCCTTGCAAACGATGTTTTGCCAGCACCATTAGGCCCAGCAATGATGAAAATTTGTTTCAAGATACCGACTCCACGGTGGCTTGATCCAATATTCCTGATACCGGGGATTGAGAAAGTAAGTCCGACATCACTGCATTCCAGCCTGCATGGGCCTCTGGCCCCGCCGCTTCAAAAGCTTGGCGCAATTGAGCCATTTGGGTGCCGCTGAGCTGCGCCTCCAGTTTGGAGCCGCTGCGCGTAAGCGAAAGGTGACGAACGCGCCCGTCATGTGGGGCCGTCTGTGCGCTGATCAGTTGCATGGCCAGGAGTTGTCGCAAGGGCGCGTTGAGGGCTTGCTTGCTTACTTGCAAGGTGCTTAGCAAAGCGTTAACCGTGGTGCCGGGATTGCGACCTACGAAATAAAGAATCCGGTGATGCACACGCCCCAGGCCGCGTTTTTCCAAAATTTTGTCCGGGCGCTCGGTGAAGCTGCGATAGGCGTAATACAAATACTCAATAGCCTGGCGTAATTGCGCTTCACTGGGCGATGACGCGGCCGAGTTCAGATGTGTATTTGGGTCAAGCATATTGACATGATAAACCGAAAGCGTTTATGCTACATAGGTCAATATAATTGACTTATAAGGAGGAATTCATGATGCACCGTAACAACCCGCGCTTGTCACAGCGCGTTGGCGATTTGCATACTTCACCCATACGCGAAATTCTGGCGGTGCTGAACCAGCCAGGCCTGGTGTCTTTTGCGGGCGGGCTTCCATCGCCAGACAGCTTCCCGCGCTGCGACCTAGGGGCCTTGCCCGCAGCGTTTTTGCAATACGGGGCCAGCGAAGGCGAAGCCGCCTTGCGGGCGCACATCGCGTCTGACATGCAGGCTATCGGCCTGGCCTGTGAAGCTTCGCAGGTACTGGTGCTCAGCGGCTCGCAGCAAGGTATCGATTTGGTGGCCAAACTCTTTATCGACCCCGGCAGCCTGGTCGCGCTGGAGAGCCCCACCTATCTGGCGGCCTTGCAAGTTTTCCGGTTTTTTGGCGCTCGCTTTAGTCGATTGCAGGCCTTGCTGGAAACGTCCGACAAAGCCGACCAACTTCCCAAGCTGGCCTACGCCATTCCCACCTTCCAAAACCCCAGCGGCTATTGCATGACCGCAGCAGAGCGTGACGCCCTAGCGCAGGCTTGCGACCGCACCGGTACGGTGCTGTTCGAGGACGACCCCTACCGCGACTTGGTTTACGAGGCTTGTGAGCGAACCCCGGTGTGCGCCCGCTTGCGCAGTGCGTCCTGGGTCTATCAAGGCTCTTTCTCCAAAACCCTTGCGCCGGGCATGCGCTTGGGGTTTATGGTCGCATCCCAGGACTTGGTGCCTTACCTAGTGCGCCTCAAACAAGCCGCTGATTTGCACTCCAACCGCATCAGCCAATGGTGGGTGCTGCAGCAATTACAAGACCCGACTTACCAGACCCGCTTGCAGACGCTGGCAGAGACCTACTGCGTCAAGCGCGATGATTTCGCGCGCTGCCTAGATCACTATTTCAAGGACCTGGCGAGCTGGGACGTGCCGCAAGGTGGCTTGTTTTTTTGGCTCACGCTAAAACAACCTTTGGACACCCGCCAGTTGTTGCCACTGGCCTTGGAGCAGCAAGTCGCATTTATGCCGGGCGAAGCATTTATGCCAGAACCCACACAAGGGACCGGCCAAATCCGCCTGAATTTCAGCCACGCCGATAGGGACCAAACCCAAGCCGGCTTGGCGCGACTGGCCGACTTAGTGCGCAAGGCGCTGAGCGCGTACGCCTAAGCGACACGCATCAACGCAAAAAAAGCAACAACCCGCTCAAGCCCGCAGCTTCGCCGCCACCTGGGCCACGCGCGCGCCGTAGGCCTTGGCAGTGTCCAAGTCGCCCTGGTGCATGGCATCGGCTGGCGTGGTGTTGCTGGCGTGGGCCATCATGCCGATGCTTGAACCGAGCCGGTTGATAGTCTCGTTGCCCATGATGTTTAAACCAGCCCAAACCATGCCATGTTGCATTGCCAAGGTCAACATGCTTTGCAAGGTGGAGAGCTTGTCGCCGCTGGGGTAGCCCGAGCAGGTAAAGCCACCAGCGACTTTGTCCTTCCAGGCGCTGGCAAACCAGCGTTTGGATGAGGCATCGGCAAATTTTTTGAACTGCCAGGACACCGAGCCCATGTACGTGGGCGAGCCCATGATGATGGCGTCTGCCGCGTCCAACGCAACCCACTCGGCTTCGGTGATAGTGCCCTCAGCACTTATGGCGATGAGCTGAGCGTCCGCGCCCTCTGCCACTTGTTGGGCCAGGCGTTGGGTATGGCCGTAGCCGGAGTGGTAAATCACAACTGTCGATGTCATAGTAAAAGTTTCTAAGAAAGTAAAAAAATAGGATCTGCTACAGGCAGCGCTAAATATCAGTACACACGCCTGGCGCACCGCACTGAAACAAGCTCAGGCGGCGCTAGCGCCGCCCGGGTACCTCTCAATCCTGACGCCGTGCATCTAGGCTGATGCCACCGGCACCAAACGCCGTCAAAGCCAACAAGCCACCAGCGATAGCAATATTCTTCATGAACATGATTTGTTCCACCATTAATTGCTCGGGTGCAGCATGCCAGAAGGCATGAAAAAACACGCCTGCCAGCACAGTAAAGATGGCCATAAGCAAAGCGACCAAGCGCGTCTGGTAGCCCGCCAGCAAGGCTAGTGCGCCGCCGACTTCGACCAAGACGGCAATACCCGCACCGAGCTCAGGCAAAGGTAAACCTGCCGAGGCAATATAGGCCGCAGTGCCCGCGAAGCCGCCGATCTTGCTGATGCCCGCCGGCAGAAACAAGGCGGCCAATAACACGCGGGCCAGCAGGGAAAACACATTTTGAAAACGATCGGTCATTTATAAAAACTCCTAGTAAAAAAATCTTAAGGCGCCAAGTCAAACACCAGCACTTCGGCGGCTTGGGCCTGGTCTAGAGACAAATAGCTTTCGCCCTGCAGGAGCAGCGCATCGCCCTGCCCCATTGCCCGACCGTTAGCCGACAAAGCACCGCGCAGCACCTGTACATAGGCTTTGCGCGCCGGGTCTAATTCCAAAGTGGCACTTTGGCTGCCGTCAAAACATGCTGCGTAAATACGCGCATCCGCATTGATATGCACTGCGCCCTGCGCCCCACCGGGGGCCGCCACCAGGCGCAGCACGCCGTCTTTTTCTGCGGGCGAAAAGGTTTTTTGCTCGTAGGACGGTGCGATGCCACGCACATGGGGCTCGATCCAAATTTGCAAAAAATGCGTAGCGGAATTAGGGGCGTGGTTGAACTCGCTGTGCTGCACGCCAGTGCCCGCGCTCATGCGCTGCACATCGCCGGGCGGTATGCCTTTGACGTTGCCCATATTGTCTTTGTGCGCCAAATTTCCCGACAGCACATAGCTAATGATTTCCATGTCGCGGTGCCCGTGCGTGCCAAAACCCGTACCCGGCGCGATCCGGTCTTCATTGACCACCCGCAAATTGCCCCAGCCCATGAAAGCCGGGTCGTAATAGCCCGCAAAGGAAAAACTGTGGAAAGACTTGAGCCAACCATGGTCGGC
>JAEMRG010000141.1:2354-5551 GCA_016463455.1 Rhodoferax sp. | reverse complement strand
GTTTGCTGCGCGCGCTGCCCGGGCCGCCGCCGCGCTGGCCGGCAGCGACACGGTAGAAGAGGAGCATATTGCCGTGGCCGCGCGCGTGGTGCTTGCGCCGCGCGCGACCAGACTGCCCTCCGCGCCCGAGCAGCAGGAACCTGAACCACCGCAAGAGCCAGCAAGCCCACCCGAGCCAGCCGATAAGCCAGAGCCCGAACCGCCGCCCGAGCCACCCCAAGACGCGCAAGACGACACCAAGAACGAGGACAAGGACGACGCCGACAGCCAGCCGCCAGACCCGCAAGAAATAGCCGAGCGCGTGCTCGAAGCGGCGCAAGCGGCGATACCCGCCGGCTTGCTCGCCAGCCTGAAGATTGGCGCTTTGCAGCGTGCCAAAACGCCCACTTCGGGCAGCGCCGGTGCCGCGCAAAAAAACGCTTTGCGGGGCCGTCCCGTGGGCGCGCGCAAAGGCGAGCCGCGCGCCGGCCAACGCATCAACGTGCTGGAGACTCTGCGCGCCGCCGCGCCCTGGCAAAAACTGCGCCGCAGCGCACTGGCGCTGGCATCGGCATCAGCACCGGTTATGACGCCGCGCATCGTGGTGCGCAAAGAAGATTTTCATGTCACGCGCTTTCGCCAACTGGGCCAGACCACCACCGTGTTTGTGGTCGATGCCTCGGGCTCGTCGGCGCTGAACCGGCTGGCCGAGGCCAAAGGCGCGGTCGAGCTGCTGCTGGCCGATTGCTATGTGCGGCGCGACAGCGTGGCGGTGCTGGCCTTTCGCGGCAAAGTTGCCGAGGTATTGCTACCGCCCACGCGCTCGCTGGTACGCGCCAAACGCAGCCTGGCCGGTCTGCCCGGCGGCGGCGGCACACCGCTGGCTACCGCGATTGATGCAGCAGCCGCACTGGCCGGGCATATTAAGCGCAAGGGCGAAACGCCTATCGTGGTGCTGCTGACCGATGGAAAAGCCAATATTGCCCGCGACGGCAGCGCGGGCCGCGGGCCCGCCGCCAGCGACGCCCTAGCTGCTGCAACGCAGTTGCGCTCCATCGGAGTGAGCGTGCTGCTGGTGGACACCTCGCCCCAGCCCCAAAACAGCGCCGAGCAGCTGGCCGTTGCTATGGGCGCGCAGTACCTGGCCCTGCCCTACGGTGGCGCGCAGTCGCTCAACCAGGCGGTGCGCACGGTCGCCGGGCGCAACTAAATTGGCGCGCGCTATGCCCCCACGCCAAGGTCTGGACTGGGAACGCGACGGAAAAGATTGGCCGCTGCGCCAGTACTCGCGCTTTGTGGATACCCCGCGCTTACGCTGGCATGTGCAGTACGCGCCGCACGCCGATGCGCAAGCACCTACGGTGCTGCTGCTGCATGGCACCGGCGCCTCCACGCATTCTTGGCGTGATGTCTTTCCGCTCTTGGGCGCGCGCTACAGCGTACTGGCGCTGGACTTTCCAGGTCATGCGTTTAGCGCCGTGCCCGCGCCTTCCGAGGTCGCGAGCTTGTTTTCGCTGCCGGGTATGGCTGCCGGGGTGGCGCAAGTGCTAGCGCAGATGGGCATCGTGCCGCACACCATCGTCGGCCACTCGGCCGGGGCGGCGGTGGCTTGCATGCTGTCTTTGGACGGCCATGTGCAGCCCCAGCGTATCGTCTCCCTCAATGGTGCGCTACTGCCGCTCGATGGCCTGGCCGGGCAGTTGTTTTCGCCCATGGCCAAGCTGCTGGCCAAAGCGCCTTTTGTACCCGAGCTTTTTTCCTGGCAAGCAGGGCAACCCGCGGTGCTGCAAAGACTGCTGGACGGTACCGGCTCTCGGCTGGACGCGCAGGGCCGCGCGCTCTACCAAAAGCTGATCGCCCAGCCCGCCCATAGCGCCGGCGCGCTGGCCATGATGGCGCATTGGGACTTGCACACTTTTTGGAAGCGCTTGCCAGCGCTAGAAACACCGCTCACGCTGATCGCAGGCGAACAGGACTTGATCGTTCCGCCCTCGGTATCCGAGCGTGCTGCGGCGTCACTCAAGCGACAGCCCCCGCCGCCCGTAAACCGGCTCTCCGGCCTGGGCCACCTGGCCCATGAAGAGCAGCCAGACACCTTGGCGCAGTGCATTTTGCACGCCGTGGGCTAGGCGCATACCCGCGCTTTCCCTCTGCCAGCGCACTGCCACTGGCTCCCCTTCTGTGCGCGGCTGGGCCGACAACACTGGCCTGACTGGGCCATGATTTTTTTCTTTCAAAAAAAGTGAATTAACGCGTAAACCCGCGTTGACAGCCTCGAAATAAGTGTCTATATTTGTTTACATCAAATAGTGACAAGCAAAGTTGTCACTTGTAAACCCGACCCGGCAACACCCAAGGAGACAGGCAATGAAGGCAATTACCCGTATCGAGCAATCTTTGGCCCAGGCACTGGCAGCCGCCGAGGATGCCAGCTGCCCGCCCAAGCTGGCCTCCGCAGTCCGTCATGCAGTGTTTCCTGGCGGCGCGCGCATCCGCCCGCAGCTGTGCCTGGCCGTGGCCCATGCCTGTGGTCAGGACGACCCGGCCCTGAGCGAGGCGGCCGCAGTCGCCATTGAGTTGCTGCACTGCGCCTCGCTGGTACATGACGACCTGCCCTGTTTTGACGACGCGCCCACCCGCCGTGGCCGCGCTTCGGTGCATTGGGCTTTTGGCCAACCCTTGGCCGTGTTGGCGGGCGATGCACTCATCGTGCTGGCCTTTCAAACCTTGGCCTCAGCGGCAGGCAAGTCGCCAGAGCGCTTGGCCGGGCTGTTAAAAATCATCGCTGGCGGCGTGGGTCTGCCCGGCGGCATCGTGGCCGGTCAGGCCTGGGAATCAGAGTCACGCGTATCGCTGATGCAGTACCAGCGGGCCAAAACCGGCGCCTTGTTTGTGGCCGCTACCTGCGCCGGTGCATTGAGCGCCGGGGCCGACCCGAGCCAGTGGCAGGCCTTGGGCGACTGCCTGGGCGAGGCTTACCAAGTGGCCGACGACGTCCGCGACGTCATGGGCCAGGCCGATTTACTGGGTAAGCCCGTGGGCCAGGACGCGCAGCATGCTCGGCCCAATGCGATTGCCAACCTGGGCTTGTCCGGGGCGATTGAGCACTTTGAGTCCCTGATTCAAGCCGCCGCCGACTCCATTCCCGAAGGGCCCGCCGCGCAGGCCATGCGCGACCTGGTCTGGCAGGAATCCGAGCGGCTGGTGCCGCGCGTAGC
>JAEMRG010000141.1:0-2254 GCA_016463455.1 Rhodoferax sp. | reverse complement strand
GCACCACGGCACTTTTTAGGAACACCCCGGTATGAAGACCTTGGACCTGGCCTCGCTGCCCCAAGGGCACGCCCGTACATCGCCCTGGGCCGATCGCCTGGGCGCGCTGATGGACCGCTGCTTAACCAGCGACGCCCTGTACCGTTGGAGCGTGTCCAACCCGCTGACCCGCTGGGTCACGCGCAGGCGCGTGCGCCAGGTGTTTGACCTGATGGCCGGATTTGTGTATTCGCAAGTGCTGCTGGCCTGTGTGCGCTTGCGCATTTTGGAAGCCGTGGCCCAGCAGCCGCGCAGCCTGGACGAGCTGGCCCAATGGACGAATTTGCCGCCAGCGGGATTGCAGCGCCTGCTGCAGTCGGCGCTGGCCCTGGGCCTGCTGAATTTGCGCAGCCAAGGCCGCTACGGCCTGGGCCCGCTGGGTGCGCCGGTGGCCGGCCACGCAGGCATACGCGCCATGATCGAACACCACGCGGTGCTCTACCAGGACATGCAAGACCCGGTAGCCATGCTGCAAGGGCCGGGACAGCCCGGCGCCATGGCGCAGTACTGGCCCTACACGCTAGACGAGGATGCGCAAGTGGCGCAAGCCGCCCAGGCCGCACAAGCGCAGGCCGAAAAATACGCCCGCTACTCCAACCTGATGTCGGCCTCGCAGCCCTTTGTGGTGGACGAGATATTGGCCAGCTACCGCTTTGACGCGCACCGCTGCGTGCTGGATGTGGGCGGTGGTCAGGGCACTTTTATGTCGCGCTTAGCGCTGCATGCCACCCACCTGCAGGTCAAGCTGTTTGACCTGCCCGAAGTAGCGGCGCTGGCACGGGCCAATTTCGCCCGCCAGGGCTTGCAATCGCGCTCCGAAGCGCTTCCCGGCAGCTTCCTGAAAGACCCGCTACCCCAGGGCGCCGACCTGGTGACCCTGATCCGCGTGGCCCATGACCACCCGGACGCCGATGTACGCACCCTGCTGGCTGCCATCTACCAGGCGCTGCCCCCGGGCGGCACTTTGCTGCTGTCCGAGCCCATGGCGCAAGAGCAAGGCGAGACGCCCCAGGGCGACGCTTATTTCCACTTTTACCTGCTAGCTATGGGTGCGGGCCGCTTGCGCACGCCGCGCGAGCTGATGGCCATGATGGCCGAGGCCGGTTTTGCGCATCTGGAGGTCGTACCCAACGCCATGCCTTTGCAAACGCAGATCCTGATTGGCCGGAAATGTCAGGGTTTTCCCTCGAATACTGCTTCTTTTGTAAATACTAATTGACATTAACTAATGTCAATGTAACGATACACCCATGCAAGCAAACGCAATTGTCTTTCAACAGCCCAAGGCCCTGGCGCTGAGTGCTTTACAGCTCCCCGAGATGGGCGCGGGTGACGTGCTTGTCAAGGTCGAGTACAGCGGTATCAGCACCGGTACCGAGCGCCTGTTGTGGGACGGCACCATGCCCGCCTTCCCCGGTATGGGCTATCCGCTGGTACCCGGCTATGAAACCGTGGGCCGCGTGGTCGCCGCTGGAGACCAGGCCACGGTAGCCGTGGGTACCCGGGTGTACTTGCCCGGCTCGCAATGTTTTACCGATGCGCGCAATTTATTTGGCGGCTCGGCCTCGCGTCTGGTGGTGCCCTCTGCGCGCGCCATGCCCATGGAGGAGTCCTTGGGCGAGCGCGGCGTCTTGTTTGCGCTGGCGGCTACCGCCTACCACGCACACAGCGCTCCAGGCACCCGGCAACCAGACTTGATCGTCGGCCACGGCGTATTGGGCCGCATGATTGCGCGCCTGGCCGTATTGGCCGGTCATACCCCCGTAGTCTGGGACACCAACCCGGCGCGGCGCGGCGGCGCAGTGGGTTACGAGGTGGTTGACCCATCTGCCGACACGCGGCGCAATTACCAATGCATTTGCGATGTCAGTGGCGTGGGCTCTTTGCTCGACGACCTGATCAGCCGCCTGGCCCCCGGTGGCGAAGTGGTACTGGCAGGCTTTTATGACGCGCCACTGTCCTTTGTTTTTCCGCCAGCCTTTATGCGCGAAGCGCGTATCCGCATTGCCGCGCAATGGGCGCCGCCGGACTTGGCCGCTGTTATCGCACTGGCAGGCGAAGGGCGCCTGTCTTTAGACGGTTTGATTACCCACCAACACGAAGCAACACAGGCCGATGCTGCCTACCGCACTGCCTTTGGCGATGCCGAGTGTTTGAAGATGGTTCTTGATTGGAGACAAATAGCATGAGCGCAAGCACAATTCCTGCAGTGGCC
>JAEMRG010000140.1 GCA_016463455.1 Rhodoferax sp. | reverse complement strand
CCCGGACGCAAGGACACGCCACCCCGGTTGCTAATAAAGGCCGGCAGTTCGCGGTGGGTTTTGACGTCCACCGGTTTGGGGTAGGCGGCGGTGTGGCAGAAAGACTGCATCACCAGATCGGCGCTAAAGCCCAGGCAGGCCAGGTCTTTGAGTTCGTCGCGCGTCATCGGGCCGGTGGTGTCTTGCGAGCCCACGGTGGTCATACGTGGCTCGCAGTAGGTGCCGGGACGCACGCCGTGCCCCTCGGGCAAACCCACCGCGCGACCCACCATTTTTTGCGCCAGCGTAAACCCCGCCTGGGTAGCGACAGGCGCTTTGGGCAAGCGGAACTGGGTCGAGGCCGCCAGCCCCAAAAACTCGCGTGCCTTGGCGGTGAGTGAGCGGCCAATGATCAAATTGATACGTCCGCCTGCGCGCACTTCATCGAGCAGCACTTCGCTCTTGAGCTGGAACTCGGTCACTACTTCGCCATTGCGCAGCAACTTACCGTCGTAAGGCAACACGTCGATCACATCACCCATTTCCAGCTTGCTCACATCCACCTCGATAGGCAGCGCGCCGGAATCTTCTTGCGTGTTGAAAAAGATAGGGGCGATCTTGCCGCCCAGGGTAACGCCGCCAAAGCGCTTATTGGGCACAAAGGGAATGTCCTGGCCGGTAGCCCAGATCACGCTATTGGTAGCCGACTTGCGGCTGGAACCCGTGCCCACCACATCGCCCACATAAGCGACCAAATGTCCTTTGGCTTTGAGTTCGTCGATGAACTTCATGGGGCCGCGTTTGCTTTCTTCCTCGGGTTTGAAGGCCGCGCCTTCGCGCGTATTTTTCAGCATCGACAGGTAGTGCAAGGGAATGTCCGGGCGGCTCCACGCGTCAGGCGCGGGGGACAAATCGTCCGTATTGGTTTCGCCAGGCACTTTGAACACCGTCACCGTGATTTTGCGCGGCACTTCAGGGCGCTCGGTAAACCATTGGGCATCGGCCCAGCTTTGCATTACCTCTTTAGCCTGCGCATTACCAGCGCTGGCTTTGAGGGCGACGTCATGGAAAAAATCAAACATCAGCAAGGTCTTTTTCAAAGCTTTGGCAGCAACCGCAGCGACTTCGGCATCGTCGAGCAAATCGATCAGCGGTTTCACGTTGTAGCCACCCACCATGGTGCCCAGTAATTCGGTAGCTTTGGTCTTGGAGATCAAGCCCACATTGATATCGCCATGGGCGACTGCGGCCAGAAACGAGGCTTTGACTTTGGCTGCATCGTCCACGCCCGGTGGCACGCGGTGCGTAAGCATGTCCAACAAATACTGCGCATCCGCGGCAAGGGGGGCTTTAATCAGTTCGATCAAATCGGCGGTTTGCTTAGCGTCCAGCGGCAAGGGCGGAATGCCCAGGGCGGCGCGTTCGGCGACATGGCTGCGGTATGCGTCTAACATATGAATTACTCCTTCTTGATTCAATCAAAATAGTGACGTACCGCAAGCGGCAAAACCACTGCGGTGCGGTGGGCGCGTTCAAGCACCTGCCAAAAATAACGGTAGCTGGCCCGGTCGTGTAACTGACCATCGACGGCGATGGGAGCCCAATCTTGCTGCGCGGCAGCGTGCACTATGGCAGCGGCTTGCTCAACCTCGTCGGCGCTGGGGGCAAAGCCGCGCAAGATGGGGCGTATCTGGTCCGGGTGAATGCTCCACATGCGCGTAAATCCAAAAGCCTGCGCAGCCAGACGCGCTGCCGCTTCAATCGCCACGGTGTCGCGCATTTCGGTCACCACGCAATGCGATGGCACTTTGCCATGCGCGTGGCAGGCGCTGGCGATTTCCATTTTGGCGCGCAGCACTAGAGGGTGGTGAAACTGGTCCAGCGCCTCCTCTGGGCCACCCAGTGCCATAGCTGAGGCGGGTATGGCGCCACCATGGGCAGAAACAAAATCCATCAAACCAAAACTAATCGATTGCACACGCGGGTGCGCCGCAATATCAAAGACCTGGTGCAGTGCAGCGGGCGACTCGATCAACACATGGATGGGCAAACGAATTCCATCGGCCTGCGGGTCGATGTGGGCTAGGGCCTGATCCACCTGCGCACGTGATTCCAGTTTGGGCAGCATGACAAAGGATATTTGCGCGGCAGCGCCGCCCACGATGGTTTGCACATCCAAGGCAAAGGCAGCGTGGTCAACCGAGTGCAGACGCACGCCGATGCGCACTTTGCCGCCTTGGTCCGCGCTCGGGCTTTGAAACTCGTGCAACAAATCCGTGACCGTGCGCGCCTGCTCCAGCTCGGCGCCGGTGGCCGCGCCGTCTTCACAGTCCAGCGTCACATCAAAAATGCAAGCACCCATTTCCTGTGTCAGTTGCGCTTGCAATTGCAAACTTTTGCGCATACGCGCCGGCACCCCGCTGTAATGGTCACACACCGGCAAAGCATGCACGCTGGCCTGCGGACCTAAAAGGATGTGGCGGGGGTGGGACATGGTCCATGCGCGCGGCTGGCGGCACCGCATAGTGCGCGCCAGCGCGTCGGTGGATTACAGCAAATGGGCCACGCCGGCTTGCTCGTCCTGCAATTCTTTGAGCGTTTTGTTGATGCACTCTTGGCTGAAGGCATCAACCGGAAGGTCTTGCACCACTTGGTAGTCGCCGCCTTCGCAGGTCACGGCAAAACCAAACATGGTGTCTTGAGGGATTCCGTACTGCCCGTCCGATGCGATGCCCATGGTGACCCATTTGCCCTGGGAGCCCAGCGCCCAGTCGCGCATGTGGTCGATGGCGGCGTTGGCAGCTGACGCTGCAGAAGACACTCCGCGCGCTGCGATGATGGCTGCGCCGCGCTTGCCCACGGTGGGCAAAAAGGTATTGGCGTTCCAGTCATGGTCATTGATCATGTCCTTGACGCTGTTGCCGGCCACTTTGGCAAAGCGGTAATCGGCATACATCGTGGGCGAGTGATTGCCCCAGACCACCATGTTTTCGATATCGGCCACCGGTTTGCCGGTTTTGGCGGCCAACTGGCTGAGCGCCCGGTTGTGGTCCAGGCGCAGCATGGCGGTGAAGTTTTTGCGCGGCAGGTCGGGCGCGCTTTTCATCGCAATATAGGCATTGGTATTGGCGGGGTTGCCCACTACCAGCACACGCACATCGCGGCTGGCCACGGCATTGAGCGCTTTGCCCTGTGCGGTAAAGATTTCGGCATTGACGGCCAGCAACTCCGCGCGCTCCATACCGGGGCCGCGCGGACGCGAGCCGATCAACAGTGCGTAATCCACATCTTTAAAGGCCGTCATCGGGTCGCTATGCGCCTCCATACCAGCTAGCAGCGGGAAGGCGCAATCTTGCAATTCCATCATCACACCCTGCAAGGCTTGCTGGGCTTTTTCCATGGGGACTTCCAGCAGACTAAGCACCACCGGCTGGTCTTTGCCCAGCATCTCTCCCGAGGCGATACGAAACACAATGGCGTATCCAATTTGACCTGCGGCACCAGTGACAGCAACGCGGACGGGCTTCTTGCTCATAAAAACTCCAGGAAATGTTGGAAAAGTGGGGCGTAGCGAGCACTATTTTGCGCGCATTCTGCGCGGCCAAGCGCGTGCATTTGAGGATAAGAGTTTACCCTGATTCCCCATTGGGATCAAGATGTCTTATGTCTTATATAAGATATGATCGAACCCCTAACCAGGCGCCCCGCCTGCCCTCAGTTGAAGCACTTCAATGCAAATGGCTCGCACTTCCAGCACCGACGCGCCCGCAGGGCAATCAGTCGCCGACGCACCCGTCGGCACGACCGTGTCGCCTGCATCGGGTACGCCGGCTTTTAGCCCGCTGTACCAGCAGATTAAAGGCTTACTGCTGCAAAGCCTGCAATCGGGCGAGTGGAAATCCGGCGCGGCCATTCCCAGTGAACTGGAGCTTGCCGCGCGCTACCGCGTCAGCCAAGGCACGGTGCGCAAGGCGATTGACGAACTGGCGGTGGAAAACCTGCTGGTGCGACGCCAAGGCAAAGGCACTTTTGTCGCCACCCATTCTGAGCAGCAAGTGCAGTACCGTTTTTTGAAGCTGGTACCCGCCAGCGGCGACCGGGCCCGCGAAGGACCGGCGCAGCGCACCATCATTGACTGTAAGCGCCTGCGCGCCAGCGCCGACGTGGCCCGGGGCCTGTCCATTCGTTCCGGCGACGCGGTTTTGCAAGTGCGCCGGGTGCTGGCCTTTGGCGGCGTAGCCACGATTTTGGAAGACCTGTGGTTACCCGCCGGACCCTTCAAAGGCCTGACGGCCGAGCGCTTGCGCAGCTATGACGGTCCGATGTACGCCTTGTTTGAGTCCGAGTTCGGGGTGCGCATGGTGCGTGCCGAAGAAAAAATCCGCGCTGTCCTACCCGATGCGGCGCAGTGCGCATTGCTGGCTGTCCCTGCCGGGACACCGCTGCTGAGCGTCGAGCGGCTGGCGTACACCTACAAAGATATGCCCATGGAGTTGCGCCAGGGCCTGTACCTGACGGACAAACACTTTTACCGCAATGAATTGAACTGAAATAAATGCCCTGCAAACTTACCCCTGCAAGCCGACTGTCAGATTGGTGCAGTGCAATAGAATTTACCAGCTAAAAAGTCCGAACCCGTAACTTCGCGCCCCGCTTCACCCCAGGAACCACCATCCATGTCTGCGCCAGTACCTTCTGCACCAGCCCCCCGGCCTGAATTTCGCAATATCCATGCTTTCAAGGATTTGCCCAGCTACCGGCTGCCGCTGGCCGGTGTCGTGTCCATCCTGCACCGCATCAGCGGCGCATTGATGTTTTTGCTGATGCCCTTCATCATCTGGATGTTTGACACCTCGATTTCCTCAGAAATTTCATTCGCACGCTTCAAAAGTGTTTTTAACCAGGGCGCGGGCCTTCTGCCCGGTTGGTGCGTCAAATTGGTGGCCCTGGCCTTGATTTGGGCGTTTTTGCACCACCTGATCGCCGGTCTGCGCCATTTGTGGATGGATATGCGCCATGCGGTGAGTAAAGAATTTGGCAGGTCTTCGGCAGCGGTGACGCTGACCCTGAGCCTGGCTTTGACGCTGGCGCTGGGCGCCAAGCTGTTCGGTCTTTACTAAGCAGCGGCAGGACCGCATTAAGGAATCTCGTTATGGCAGTTAATTTCGGATCTAGACGCATCGTCACCGGCGCGCATTACGGCCTACGCGATTGGTTGGCCCAGCGCGTGACCGCTTTGTTAATGGCGCTCTTTACCCTGTTGATCGTGCTACGCCTGGTTTTTTCACGCGGCCCGGTAGGCTATGACCTGTGGGCGGGTATTTTTTCCGCCCAGTGGATGAAAGCTCTCACCTTCACCGTCATCCTGGCCCTGCTCTACCACGCCTGGGTCGGCATACGCGATATTTGGATGGACTACATCAAACCGGTCGGCCTTCGCCTGGCCTTGCAAGTGTTTTCTATCGTCTGGTTGGTCGGCTGTAGCGGTTGGGCCATTCAGGTGCTGTGGCGCGTCTGAAGTCCACTTATAAAGAATCTAATTCATGTCCTATACAGTTTCCAAACGTAAATTTGATGTCGTCATCGT
>JAEMRG010000139.1 GCA_016463455.1 Rhodoferax sp. | reverse complement strand
CCAGCCCGCACGCCCACTACCTGTGCTGGCGCACCGGCATGATGGACCGCTGGGAATGCGCCGCCTTTGCCGAGTGGCTTAAGCAGGTGCTGGCCTAATTTACGCCGGCATCGGGTTCGCTGCGGGTCGCGCCGCCGCCTCGGCCTTCAGGCGCTGTTCGAGTTTGCGCCAGTGGGCACTGGCATCCGGCCTGGCAAGTTCAATCCATCCAGTCTTGAAGTTTTAACCCGGGCACCCGCTCGAAGTGCCGGGTGTTATGGGTGACCAGATACAAACCCAGCACCAAGGTATGCGCGGCAATTTGGGTGTCCATCGCGCCGATGGCTTGACCGGTTTGTTGCAGGTGGGCGGCGATTTCGCCGTAGCGGTCTGCGGCTTGCCCCGTCCACGGCAAAACCGGAAACTCCTTGAGCAGCAAATCAACGGTGCGCCGGCGTTTGTCATCGGGCTGCAACAGGGCCAAGCCAAACCGTGTTTCGGCGAGGGTGATGGCGGAGATGGCGACCTCTTGCTTTTTCAGCGCCGTCAGCATGCGCTTTTGTAAGGCTGCAGAACCGTTGCGCGCAAAGTAGCCTAGGATGTTGGTGTCTGCCAGGTACTTAATCAAGTAATTTCCTTGATTTTTGCCGAGCGTTTCATGACGCGTTTGGGGGGACTTTTGGCGGGGCTATCTGTCCAGTCTGCAAATGGGTTTTTCGGTGGGGAATTTTGGCGGCTGGCATCCGATAAAAAGCTGTCTGGCAAGGGGTTTTCAGCAATAGCCCTCATTAATGCGTCCAGCCGCTTGCGGCGTATTTCAGCCGTGTCTTTGGGTTTGAGCGTGATCTCACCCGTGGCCTCGTTTTTGGCAATCCACATTTCATTTACGTTCCGCGAAATGCCTTGGGCAAACGAATGGCTTGGCTGTGACCGTTGGTAAATACTTTGGCGGTGGATAGCATGGCTTGCTCCTTAAGCGGTATGCATGAAAACGTAGCCACTTTATCACCAAGCAAGTAATCAAGTCAAAGTCGGTTTTACCCTTCATTGCCTTGAACTGTTGCTGGCGCTGGCAGTAAATGACGTCGGGCTTGACCGTGGCGTGCTCGGTACGGGGTCGCTGGCAGTGCACCGCCGCCTTGAATTCACAGTGCTTTGCAAGTTTCTTCATGGCCGGGGCTGCCGCTCTGCGCTAGAGTACAGGCTATGAATGCCCCCTTGAATGCCAGCTCGCAGGATGCCGTCAGCCGTGCCGCCTTGCAGGCGCGCGTGGTGCAGGCCCTGGCCCAACATCTGCCCGCGCATGCGCTGCTTTACCAAAGCGAGGACACCACGCCCTATGAATGCGACGGCCTGACCGCGTACCGCCAGCGCCCGCTGGTGGTCGCGTTGCCCGAGACCGAGGCGCAGGTGCAGGCGGTGCTGCGCAGCTGCCACACGCTGGGCGTGCCGGTGGTGGCGCGCGGGGCGGGCACTGGCCTGTCCGGCGGCGCGATGCCGCATGCCCTGGGCGTCACCCTGTCGCTGGCCAAGTTCAACAAAATCTTGAAACTGGACCCGCTGGCGCGCACCGCCCGTGTGCAATGCGGCGTGCGCAACCTGGCCATTAGCGAAGCTGCGGCGCCCTTGGGCCTGTATTACGCGCCGGACCCGAGCAGCCAGATCGCCTGCACGATTGGCGGCAACGTGGCCGAAAACTCCGGCGGTGTGCATTGCCTGAAATATGGCTTGACCCTGCACAACGTGCTGCAAGTGCGCGGCTTTACGGCGCAGGGCGAGCCCATCAGCTTTGGCGCAGAAGCGCTGGACGCGCCGGGCTACGACCTGCTCAGCCTGGCCGTGGGCAGCGAAGGCATGCTGGCCGTCACCCTCGAAGTGCTGGTCAAGCTGGTGCCCAAGCCGCAACTGGCGCGCTGCATCATGGCCAGCTTTGACGATGTCCGCAAAGCCGGTGACGCGGTTGCCGCTGTGATCGCAGCAGGCATTATTCCGGCCGGCCTGGAAATGATGGACAAGCCCATGACCGCTGCGGTGGAAGACTTTGTGCATGCCGGTTACGACCTAAGTGCGCAGGCTATTTTGCTGTGCGAGAGCGACGGCACGCCCGAGGAGGTGGAGGAAGAGATTGCCCGCATGAGCGAGGTGCTGAGCCGGCATGGCGCTACCGCGATTGCAGTAAGCCAAAGCGAGGCCGAGCGTCTGCGCTTTTGGAGTGGGCGCAAAAATGCCTTTCCGGCCAGCGGACGCATCAGCCCGGACTACATGTGCATGGACAGCACCATTCCGCGCAAACGCTTGGCCGACATCCTGCTGGCGATTGCCGAGATGGAAAAGAAATACCAGTTGCGCTGCGCCAATGTGTTCCACGCCGGCGACGGCAATTTGCACCCATTGATTTTGTTTGATGCCAATGACCCGGACCAGTTGCGCCGCTGCGAGCTTTTTGGCGCCGAGATTTTGGAGACCAGCGTGGCCATGGGCGGTACCGTCACCGGTGAGCACGGCGTAGGCGTGGAAAAACTCAACTCCATGTGCGTGCAGTTCAGTGCCGCCGAAAACGCGCAAATGTTCGCCGTCAAACGCGCTTTTGACCCGCAAGGCCTGCTTAATCCCGGCAAAGTCATCCCCACTTTGCAGCGCTGCGCCGAATACGGCAAAGAGCTGGTGCGCGGCGGCAAGCCCAAACACCCCGACCTGCCGCGCTTTTAAGCGGCACGCTCGGTAGCGGCTTTATTTGTGCAGCTGCCGGGCAAAACAGCGCATCGCGCCGGGGTAAAGGGCGCTTGCGCTGTTTGCGTGACAATTGCGCCTCGCGTTGGCTGAGGCTTGGCCTCACAGGCTGCACCGAACCCCGTGTTCGGATTTAACAATAAGGAGACCCCACTATGACCTATTTGCAAACCCATTCCCCCCAGCCTTTGGGCCGCCGCACCCTGCTGCAAGCCGCTGCCGCAGGCGTGGCAGGCCTGGCCTTTCCCGCCTGGGCCCAATCGGCCTGGCCGGCCAAACCCGTGAACTTGGTAGTGCCCTTTCCAGCCGGTGGTGGCACCGACGCTTTTGCGCGCCCCATGTCCGCCCAGTTTGCGCGACTCACCGAAAAGCAGCTCATCATCGACAACAAAGGCGGTGCCGGTGGCACGCTGGGCGCTGGCGTCGCGGCTAAAGCAGTGCCGGATGGCTACACCTTGTTCATGGGGGCGGTACACCACACCATCGCCCCCAGCATGTACGCCAAGCTGGACTACGATCTAGAGCGCGACTTTGTGCCCCTCATCTTGGTGGCCGCCGTGCCGCAGGTGCTGGTGGTCAACCCGAAAAAAGTGCCCGCCGCCAATTACGCAGAATTTCTGGCCTTTGTGCGCAAAAACCCCGGCAAGCTGAACTACGGCTCAGCCGGTGGCGGCACCTCGCACCACCTCGCGGGCGAATTGTTCAAGCTGCAGACCAATACCTTTATCACCCACATCCCCTACCGTGGCGCTGGGCCGGCGCTGCAAGACCTGATTGCCGGCAATGTGGACATGATGTTTGATGGCCTGGGTTCTTCAGCGGCGCATATCAAGGGCGGGCGCATCAAGGCCTTGATGGTCTCGGGTACCAAGCGCAACCCGGCTTTCCCGGAGGTGCCGTGCTCCACCGAATTGGGCTTACCCGACTACACCGTCAGTACCTGGTATGGCGTCTGGGCGCCCAAAGGTACACCGGCCGACATCCAGGCGCGTGCGGTAGAAGAAATCCGCCGTGCTTGCCAGACCGATGAAGCCAAGACCACCTGGGCCAATCAGGGCGCCGATTTCCCCAACCTGGCTGGTGCGCAGTTTGACGGTTTCATTAAATCTGAACTGGCCAAGTGGTCTAAGGTGGTCAAGGCCTCCGGCGCAAAGCTGGACTAAGCATTCTTGCAAGGGCGGCCGCAGCGGCGGCTGCCTGGTTTGAGCCGGCATTCGGTGTAGCACGCGTTTCTCTATGTCCCAACACAATCTTTTTGCCGCGCTGCGCGCCGCCTTCCCGCGCGATCTAGAGCAGACGGCGGTGCAGACCGAGACCGGCTTGTGCTACTCCTGGCGCGACCTGGACCGCGCTACCGCCATGCTGGCCAATATGTTGCAGTCGCTCGGTTTACCCGCCGGCAGTCGCATCGCTGCGCATGTGGACAAATCGGTCGAAGCCATGTTGCTCTACCTGGCCACGCTGCGCGCCGGCTATGTGTATTTGCCGCTCAATGTGGCCTACCAAAGCGCCGAGCTGCAATATTTTTTAGGCAATGCCGAACCCGCGGTGCTGGTCTGTTGCCCGCGCGATTTCGGATGGGTCAGCAAACTGGCGTTTCAGGCCGGTACCCAATACGTGTTCTCCCTGGACGACCAGCGCCAGGGCAGCTTGCTCGAACGTGCCGCGCAGCACAGCGATGTGCACACCATCTCCGCGCGCAGCGCAGACGATCTGGCGGCCATGGTCTATACCAGCGGCACCACCGGCCGCAGCAAAGGCGCCATGCTCAGCCATGGCAATTTGCTCTCCAATGCCCAGGTGCTCAAAGACTATTGGGGTTGGCGCACAGGTGATGTGCTGATCCATTGCCTGCCTATTTTTCATGTGCACGGCTTGTTTGTGGCGCTGCATGGTGCGCTGCTCAATGGCAGCAAGATGATTTGGATGGCCCGCTTTGAGCCTCAGCAGGTGCTGTCTTATTTGCCGCAAGCCACGGTTTTTATGGGCGTGCCCACTTTGTATGTGCGCCTGCTGGGCGAGGCTGGGCTCACGCCACAGGCTTGCCAGAACATGCGTTTGTTTGTGGCAGGTTCTGCGCCTTTGCTTTTAGAGACTTTCCAGGACTGGACTGCGCGCACGGGACACACGATTTTGGAGCGCTACGGCATGAGCGAAACCGTCATGCTCAGCTCCAACCCCTATGCGCCCGATGCGCGCTACGGCGGCCAGGCTGAGCGGCGCGGTGGTACCGTCGGTTTTCCGCTGCCTGGCGTGCTATTGCGCGTTAGCGCAGAAGGCGCTAAGCCCTGCGCCGTCGGCGAGATAGGCCATATCGAAGTGCGTGGCCCCAATGTATTTAGTGGCTACTGGCGCATGCCCGAAAAAACCGCCGAAGAATTTAGCCATGACGGCTACTTCAAAACTGGCGACGTCGGCATGGTGGATGCGCGTGGCTATGTCAGCATTGTGGGCCGCAGCAAAGACCTCATCATCAGCGGCGGCTACAACGTCTATCCCGCCGAGATCGAGGGCTATATCAACGCCATGCCCGGCGTGGCCGAAAGCGCGCTGGTCGGCGTACCGCACCCGGACTTTGGCGAAGTCGGCGTGGCCGTCGTCATTGCCAAGCCCGGCGCTGCGCCGGATGCCGATGCCATCGTCAAAGCACTCAAAGCTAATTTGGCGAATTTCAAAATTCCCAAGCGCTGTTTTCTTGTGTCGGAGTTGCCCCGCAACGCCATGGGCAAGGTACAAAAAAACCTGTTGCGTCAGCAATACCAAAACCTGTTCACCCCCTAAGCGGCCCGCTATGCGTCAAGCCATCCAAAACCTCGAAGAATCCAAAATCCGCGAAGTCGCCAATGCCGGCATGGGCCGCAGCGATGTGCTGGC
>JAEMRG010000138.1 GCA_016463455.1 Rhodoferax sp. | reverse complement strand
CCGGCATCCGCTTGCGCAGCACGGCCGATGGCAGCACCCATGACCTGGCGCTGCAGGGTTGCTTTATTGCCATCGGTCACTCGCCCAATACCGATATTTTCCTGGGCAAGTTAGCCATGGAAAACGGCTACATCGTGACGCAAAGCGGCCTCAAAGGCTTTGCCACGATGACCAGTGTGCCCGGCGTGTTTGCCGCAGGCGACGTGCAAGACCATGTTTACCGCCAGGCCATCACCAGCGCCGGCACGGGTTGCATGGCAGCACTCGATGCCCAGCGCTTCCTAGAGCAAGAATAAACCCGGTGGGATAATCCAGCCCCATGACGATTACCTATAAAGACGCCGCTGGCATCGCCGGCATGCGGGTCGCAGGCCAGCTGGCCTCCGAGGTACTGGACTACCTGACGCCCTTTGTGCAAGCCGGTGTTAGCACCAATGCGCTGGACCAACTGGCGCATGACTACATCGTCGATGTGCAAGGCGGCATACCAGCGCCGCTCAACTACAAAGGCGGCGGTAACACGCCCTACCCCAAATCCATCTGCACCTCGGTCAACCACCAGGTCTGCCATGGCATCCCCAATGACAAAGCGCTGAAAAAGGGCGATATCGTCAATATCGACGTCACCGTCATCAAAGACGGCTGGCATGGCGATACCAGCCGCATGTTCATGGTGGGCGAGGTTTCGATTGCCGCCAAGCGTTTGTGCGCTATCACTTATGAGGCCATGTGGCACGGCATCAAAATGGTGCGTCCCGGCATCCACTTGGGCGATATCGGTTACGCCATCCAAAAGTTTGCCGAAGACCAAGGCTTTAGCGTGGTACGCGAGTTTTGCGGCCATGGCATCGGCCGTGTATTCCACGAGGAACCGCAAGTGCTGCACTATGGGCGCCCTGGCACGCTGGAAAAACTGGTGGAAGGCATGACCTTCACCATCGAGCCCATGATCAATGGCGGGCGCAAAGAGATCAAAGATGGCCCAGAAAAAGACGGCTGGACCATCGTGACCCAGGACCGCTCCTTGTCAGCCCAATGGGAACACACGGTGCTGGTCACGCCGACCGGCTACGAGGTGCTGACCCTGTCGGCGGGCAGCCCAAGCACACCGGCCTTTGTGACTGCCACGCAGTCGCAGAGCGCCTGATCGCGGCGGCCATAGGGCAGCGCTTGCCATGAGCGAATTGCAGGCCCTGCGCGCCACCTACCGTAGCGGCAAAGAGGCTTTGCTGGCGCGGGTGCAAGCCCCTGGCTTTTCAGCCCGCAGCGTACACAAGCTACTGCGCCAACTGGCAGCCCAAACTGACGGTTTGCTGATCCAACTCTGGAACCAGGCGGGTTTGGGCGCGCCCTGTGCACTCCTGGCCGTGGGCGGCTATGGCCGGGGCGAGTTGTTTCCCTATTCGGACGTCGATGTGCTGGTGCTTCTACCCGATGCGGCGGGTCAGATGCCGGATCCGGAGCGTGCCCGGCGCATCGAAGGATTTATTGGCAACTGCTGGGACGCCGGTCTGGAAATCGGCTCCAGCGTGCGCACCCTGTCCGAATGCCTGGGCGAAGCGGCCAAAGATGTGACGGTGCAAACCGCCTTATTGGAAAGCCGGTGTATTTGCGGCGATCAGGCGCTGGCATCCGCCTTTAAGTCCGCTTTCATGGCGGCGCTGGACCCGCGTGCGTTTTTTATCGCTAAGACCCTGGAGCTGCGCCAGCGCCACACCAAATTTGAAGACACGCCTTACGCACTGGAGCCCAATTGCAAAGAGTCCCCCGGTGGAATACGCGATTTGCAAGCCATCATCTGGGTGGCCAAAGCCGCGCAACTGGGCAGCAACTGGCAAGAGCTGCAAGCCAGCGGTCTGGCCACGGCCCTGGAGATTGCACATCTAGAGCGCAACCAGGCGCTGCTGTTTTTAATCCGGGTGCGCCTGCACCTGGCTGCGCAGCGGCGCGAAGACCGGCTGGTGTTTGACCTGCAAACCGCGGTGGCGCACAGCTTTGGCTACACCCATACCGGCGGCGAGGGCCGGGCCCTGGTGCGCGCCAGCGAAGCGCTGATGAAGCGCTACTACTGGGCCGCCAAAGCCGTCACGCAACTGAACCAGATTTTGCTGATGAATATTGAGGAGCGGCTCAACCCCTCGACCCACAGCCTGCGCCCTATCAACGCGCGCTTTAACGATAAAGCAGGCATGCTCGATGTGGTCAGCGACGAGGTGTATCACCTCCAGCCCCATGCGATTTTGGAAACCTTTTTGCTCTACCAGCAAACCGTGGGCATCAAAGGCTTGTCCTCGCGTACGCTGCGCGCGCTCTACAACGCGCGCGCCTTGATGGACAGCGGCTTTCGACGCGACCCGGTCAACCGCGCCACCTTCAGCCAAATATTGATGCAGCCCCAAGGCATCACCCACGCCATGCGTTTGATGAACCAGACTTCGGTACTGGGCCGCTACCTTTGGGTGTTTAGGCGCATCGTCGGACAAATGCAGCACGACCTGTTCCATGTCTATACCGTCGATCAGCACATCCTGACGGTGCTGCGCAATGTGCGGCGGTTTTTTGTGGTGGAACATGCACACGAATACCCGCTGTGCTCGCAACTGGCGGCGGGCTGGGACAAGCCGTGGGTGCTGTACATCGCAGCCCTGTTTCACGACATTGCCAAAGGCCGTGGAGGCGACCATTCCGAACTTGGTTGCCTTGAAGCGCGGCGCTTTTGCAAGCTGCACGGCATAGGTGTGGGGGACACAGCCTTGATCGAGTTTTTGGTAGCCCAGCACCTGACCATGAGCCGTGTGGCGCAAAAGTCTGACCTGAGCGATGTGGAGGTGATTGCCCAGTTTGCCAAGCGTGTGGGCAACGAACGTAATCTGACCGCTTTGTATTTGCTGACCGTGGCTGATATACGCGGCACTTCGCCCAAAGTCTGGAATGCCTGGAAAGGCAAATTGCTGGAAGACCTGTACCGCTACAGCGCACGCGTGCTGGGCGGGCGCGCACCTGATGCACAAGCCGAAGTGGAAAGCCGCAAGCGCGAGGCACTGGTCATGCTGGCCTTGCACGCGCTGCCTTTTGAGTCGCACAAAGCGCTTTGGGAAACCTTGGATGTAAGCTACTTCATGCGCCACGACGCAGCCGCCATTGCCTGGCACGCCAAACAGCTTTCGCGCCACGTGGATGCCCAAACCCCGATCGTGCGTGCACGCCGCTCCGCCGTGGGCGAGGGCCTGCAGGTACTGGTCTATACGCGGGACCAGCCGGATTTATTTGCCCGGATTTGCGGCTATTTTGACCAGGCCTCTTTCAGCGTAGTCGATGCCCGCATCCACACCACACAGCGCGCTTATGCGCTGGACACTTTTGAAGTCGTCACCTCGGCGGGCATGGAGGAACACTACCAGGCGCTGACCAATATGATCGAGGCCGATCTGGCGCAAGCCATTGCGCTGGCCGGACCGCTACCTGCGCCCAGAAAAGGGCGCGTGTCGCGCCGAGTCAAAAGCTTTCCAATTGCTCCGCGCGTCACCTTGCGCCCCGATGAAAAGGCGCAAAACTGGTTACTTAATATTTCTGCCAGCGACCGCCTGGGCCTGCTCTACTCCATTGCCCGCGTGCTGGCGCAGCACCATATCGTGGTGCAACTGGCCAAAGTCGCTACATTGGGCGAGCGCGTGGAAGATACTTTTTTGATTCACGGCGCGCCTTTGCAGCACAATAAAACCCAAATTGCCATCGAGACCGAGTTACTCGAAGCGCTGGCGTCCTGACCCTGTACGGACGGGACGGCAAGTAGCAGCGGCTTGGCAAGGCTTGTTTATTTCACAGAAGGCACCGCTATGCAAACCCGTTTTCCAGTTCCACAAGGCGCACTGACCCGCCGCCACCTGATGGCCGCGGGGGCCGCCAGCGCCATCAGCTACAGCCTGCCGGCCCCTGCGCAAAGCAAAACCGTGTTGCGTATTTCATCGCCTGCGGTGCCAGACGACTGGCACGCCAAGATGTGGGGCGTGTTCAAAGACCACTTGGACAAAAGCGCACCGGGCGAGTTTGATGTGCAGATCCATCTGAACGCCAGTTTGTTCAAGCAAGGCGCAGAACCCGCCGCCATGGCACGCGGCAACCTGGAACTGACGACGGTCTCAGCCGCCGATATTGCCAAAATAGTGCCCGAATTTTCCATCTTCACCGCCGGCTATGTGGTGCGTGACCCGGCCCAGCAGCAAAAGATTTTTAACGGGCCCATCGGCGCAGAACTCTTCAAAAGCATGTCCGACAAAATGGACATCAGCGCCTTGTCCACTTGCTACCTGGGTACCCGCCAGCTTAATTTGCGCGAAGTGCGCACGGTGCGTACGCCGTCTGACCTCAAAGGCATCAAGTTACGCATGCCCGGCTCCAAAGACTGGTTGTTTTTGGGCGAAGCCCTAGGCGCTACGGCAACGCCGCTGGCCTTTGGAGAGGTGTATATGGGCCTCAAATCCGGGACGATTGACGCGCAGGACAACCCGCTTCCCACCGTCAAAGCCGCTAAGTTTTATGAAGTCACCAAACAAATCGTGCTGACCAGCCATTTGGTCGATGGGCTGTTTATCGCCATTTCCAACAAAGCCCTGCAAGCACTTAGCCCGGCGCAGCGCAGCAAGGTGCAAGCGGCAGCGCAAGCGGCAGCGGCATTCAACAACGAAAACCGCCTGAAAGAAGAATCGCAATTGGTGGAGTTTTTCAAGAAAGAGGGCTTGCAGGTCAGCACGCCCGACCTCGCTGCCTTTCACAAGACCGTGCAAGCGGCCTACCAGAGCGCCGATTACGGCAAGACCTGGCCGGCCGGTCTTTTGGAGCGCATCAATGCGGTGCGCTAAGGCCTTGGCCGCTTTATGAAGGCTTGGCCGCTGAAGGCCGCTCAGGCGCTGGGCGGCTTCTTGTTTATCGCCCTGTTTGTGGTCTTCGTGGTGCAAATCACCGCGCGCTTTGTTTTTAACAAACCCCTGGCCTGGAGCGACGAGGCTGCGGTCATTTTGTATGTCTGGATTATTTTGTGGGCCGCAGCCACCATGGTGCCGCAAGGCGAGCATGTGGCTTTTGACTTGGTTTGGAATGTGGCCAATGCAAGATCGCGCCGTATCTTGCAAATCCTGGGCAATGCACTGGTAGGCGGCCTGGCGCTAGTCGCGCTACCGGCCAGTTGGGACTATGTGCGCTTTATGGCGCGCGAGGGCACTCCTGTACTGGGCGTGCCGCTGATGGCGGTCTATCTGCCCTTTATCGTCTTGCTGCTGGCCATGGTAGTGCGCAGTCTGGGGCAGATCGTGCAGGCGCTGCGCGGCCCAGTGGATGGCGAAAGCGGCGATAAGGGCGATAACGGCGGGTCAACACCATGAGCCAGCCTTTGACCCTGTTGGTGGCCGTGATGGTAGGCAGCATGCTGATGCGCATGCCCATAGGCTTTGGCATGCTGGCTGGCGGCATCGCCTACCTGCTGGCCAAAGGGCAAGACCTTGGGCTGGTCGCCGAGCAAGTGTGCAACGGCCTGTACAACAACTATGTACTGCTTTCGGTACCCATGTTTGTGTTTGCCGCCAACATCATGAACGCGGGCACGGTGAGTG
>JAEMRG010000137.1 GCA_016463455.1 Rhodoferax sp. | reverse complement strand
AGTCGATGCCACCCGGCGCGGCCTTCACCTGCTCCAGCGTCAGCCCATAGGGCCCTGCGCGCAGGGCCTGGTCGATCAGCGCTTCGGGACCCTGTTCCGGGCCGGCCAGCGGCGCGTCGGGATGGCCCTGGATGATGTTGGCCAGGTGCAGCAGGGTTTGCCATTCCTCAGGAAAGCCCGCAGGCTTGGGGAATACGGCCCCGCAAAAGCGCGCATGGTTGCGGTAAGAAAATTGCGGGAAGGCGATGTCGTAATGCACATCCTCCAGCGGCGAGAGGCCCGGCAGGATGACGTCGGCATGGCGGCTGGTTTCGTTCAGGTAAATGTCCAAACTCAGCATGAAAGACAAAGACGCCAGCGCCTTGGCGATGCGCGGCCCCTGGGGCGTGGAAAGCACCGGGTTGGAGCCTATGCAAATCAAGGCCTTGATCTGGCCAGGGCCGGGCGTTTCAATTTCTTCGGCCAGACAGGTGATGGGAAATTCGCCAAACACTTCGGGCGCTTGCGATACGCGGCTGTAGCGTCTGCCGGTAATCACGCCGCGCCCTTGGCCCGGCGTGCCGCTGGTATTGACCGCAAAGGCCGCCGCTTTGGTAAACATGGCGCCACCTTCACGGTCCAGGTTGCCCGTCAGGACATTGAGCACATCGACCAACCAGCTATTCACCGTGCCAAACCGCTGGGTGCAAGTGCCTATGCGGCCATAGACCACGGCGCGCTCGGCCTGCGCCAGTTCGCGTGCAAGCTTGCGTTGGCTTGCCGCAGCGATGCCGCAGGCGGGTGCCATGCGTTCGGGGCTGAAGTCGCGCACGGCCGCACGCAAGGCATCGAGGCCCGCAAGATAGGGCTCCAGGTGGCCTAGTCGCAGCAGGTTTTCTGCAAACAAGGTGTGCACCAGACCCAATAAAAAGAAGGCATCGCCTCCGGGTTGGATAGGCAAGTGCAAGTCCGCCTGCGCTGCTGTTTCGGTGCGGCGCGGGTCGACCACCACGATGCGCCCGCCGCGCTCGCGCATCGCGCGCGCTTTGCCTCGGTAATCGGGCACGGTCCACAGGCTGCCGTTGCTCACCACGGGGTTGGCGCCCAAAATCAGCAGGAAGTCGCTGCGCTCGATATCGGGCACCGCTACCGCATTCCAATCGCCAAACATCAAGCCGCTGCTGAGCTGCTTGGGTATCTGGTCTAGCGAGGACGCAGAAAAAATATTGCGTGTGCCGATGGCACGTACCAGACGCGGAAAGTAGGCCAAGAGCCCGATCTTGTGCGCCACCGGGTTGCCCACGATACAGCCTACCGTGTCAGCACCATGGGCCGCGATCAGTGGCGGCAAACGTTTGTGTATTTCGGTAAATGCTTCTTCCCAAGTCACCTCCATAAATTTGCCGTCGCGTTTGATCAGCGGGGTGCGCAAGCGGTCCGGGTCTTGATGCAGGTCTTTGAGCGATACGCCTTTAGGGCAGATATAGCCATGGCTAAACACATCCTGCTGTGCGCCGCGTATGCTGATAACTTGCTCGCCTTGGGTGCGTACTTCCAGGCCGCAACAGGCCTCGCACAAAGGGCAAATGCGGTAATGGCTTTGTTCGGGTGCAGATGTCGATTGCGTCATGGTGGCGGCCTTTGGTGTTGCACGCAATTGTCGGGGTAAGCGCATGCGCCGCAGCGTCCAGTAGGCGACAAAAGTAGCGCTGGGCCGGCAGGCCTGGCAAAGAACCACGACCCCTAGAATGGCCCGATGAACCGCACCACGCAAATCCTGCTGAATCTGGCCCATGCGCTAGACCACTTGTTTTTGCTGATTTTTGCTGCTGCCGTGGGCGCGATTGCCCAAGACTTTGGCCTGGCGCGCTGGGAAGACATGATGCCCTACACCACCGGCGCGTTTGTGCTGTTTGGCCTGGGCTCGGTGCCCTCAGGTCGCTTGGGCGATTTATGGGGTCGGCGTCGCATGATGTTGGTGTTTTTTTTCGGCATGGGCGCGTCCGCGCTGGCGGTGGCTTGCACCCGTACCCCCATGGAGATGGCCATCGCTTTGGTGGTCTTGGGCGCTTTTTCTTCGATTTACCATCCAGTGGGCATTCCCATGCTGGTGCAAAGCGCGGTGCGTCCCGGCTGGACTATTGGTGTGAATGGGCTGGCGGGCAATCTGGGTATCGCGGCGGCGGCTTTGTCCACCGGTTTTCTGGTGGAGCATTTCGGCTGGCGCGTGGCCTTTGTAGTGCCTGCGGTGGTGTGCATGGGCTTGGGACTGCTGTTTGCCTGGCAAGCTCCAGCGGAATCGACCACCCCGGCGCGCAGCCACGCTGCCAGCGTGCAAATGCCCAAGAGCCTGGTGCTGCGCACATTTTTGGTTATGGTGATTACCGCAACGACGACCAGCTTATTGTTCAACTTCACGACCAATGGCAACGCGCAATTACTGGCCGATCGATTACAAGGTTTGGTCAGCGACCCATCCACATTGGGCCTGTTGCTGGCGGCGGTCTATGCCATCGGATCACTGGCGCAACTGGTGGTTGGCCGCTTGTTGGACCGGGTGGCGGTCAAGCCCTTGTTTGTCGGCGTATTGATAGTCCAGTGCCTGGCTTTTGCTGTGGCGTCGCAAACCACTGGTTGGTATTGGTATCTGGCCGCTATCGCCTATATGGTGATGGTGTTTGCCGCCATACCGTTTAGCGATGCCATGGTGGTCCGCTATATCGACGACTCCATGCGCTCGCGCGTCAGCGGCACCCGCATTGCCATTTCCTTTGGCATTAGCTCCATGGCCGTGTATTTGCTGGGGCCTTTGGTCAAAGCCGCGGGCTTTGATACCTTGATGACCGTGATGGCCGGCATTGCGGCCACCGGTGTGCTGGCCGTGCTGTGGCTGCCCGGCCAGAGCAGCATACGTCAGGCGCGGGCGCTGGCCTCAACCCAGGCTGCAGGCTGAGCCCGGCCAGTTGCCGGCCTGGCTGGCGGAATAATGCTTTTTGGTAATAGCGGTATATTGGGGCGAAGGCGATGTCGCAGGCCATGCATACGCAATAAGGAAAAAACTGTGGTTCCAGCAATTGTGATTTTGATTATTCTGGCCGCCGCTGGTGGCGGATGGCTGGGCTATCGCGCGGGCTACCGGCGCGGCTGGCTTGCACGCGATACGCGCGACGCGCAGGATGGCCCGGGCTGATGGCCGCACCGGCCTCCCTAGTGCTCGGTTCGCATTCGGTTTCCACCGCGCGCGAAGCCTTGCTGCGCGGCACGCACTGCGTTGCGCGACTGCGGCCGGTTTAGCAGGCGCCCGCCTGCGGTAGATGCCCACAAACGTCGGCTAACTGCCGGCTAAGCCTTAGTGCTTAGGCAACATGCCTTCGCGCGCCAGCTTCACCGGGAACTCGGCACGGATCTGCGCGTCCATCTCGGGTGAAATATGCGAGGGGAAGTGGCCATCGAGGATGACTTGCAGTTTTTTAGACGCGGTTTCCACAATCGTCGGGCGGCCTGCTTCGTTCCACTGGTTGGGGCTGGCACGGTTGGCCACTTGCGGGTACAGATAGTCTTTTTGCATCAGTTGCAAAGTCTGCGGTGCACCCAGGTAATGGCCGGGGCCGTTCAGGCACACATCGCGAATGGTGTCGAGCGACAGGGTTTCGTCGTTGACCTCAATGCCACGAATCGTGCGCTGCACGGCGCCGATGATGTCGTTGTCGATGAGCAGGCTTTCCAGCGAAAAGCCCAAGAGACTGGCCAGCATGCCGGCGGATTCATAAATCAGATTGGCACCGGCATTACCCACCAACGCGTGGTTGTAGGCCTTTTCAAAACCGGCTTGGGCGTCGGGCAGTTTGGAGTCGCACATGCCCGAGGCGGTGGCGCCTGTCAGGTCGTAGTAGCGCGCCATTTGCGCACTGGCCGCGGACAGCAGCGCTTGTTCGGGGCTGCCACCCGACATCGCGCCGGTACGCAGGTCCGATACAAAACACCAGGTGCCGAACATGGCCGGCGCTTTGGGCTTGACCGCATTGACGTACACCAAGCCGGCCAGGCATTCGGCGGTTTCTTGCACCAGCGCGGTGGCCAAGGAGGCGGGTGCGGTGGCACCGGCTTGACCAGCGGACAACAGCAACACCGGCATACCGCCGCGCACGGCCACTTCCAAGCATTTACAAGCGTCGTAGGCAAACTTCATGGGCGGCACGACAAAGCAGTTGGACTGGCTGACAAAGGGGCGCGCACGCCACTTGTCTTCGCCGCCGGCGATGATGTGCAGCATCTTGAGTGTTTCTTCCAGATGCTCCGGCGATACCCAGCTTGAGCCCACGTGTTTGGTAGTGCCGCTGACGCTGGCATAGGTGGTGTTGAAATCCATCTCACGCGGCAAGTCCAAATCGCGGCAGACCACCGAGCGCTGGAAAAAGTGGATGTGCTCCAGCGTGTCCACCACGCGGGCGATGTTGTACAGGTCTTGGGTCGTGGAGTCGCGGTAGTTGCCGGTATAGGGGTCCACCATGCTGACGGCAGCGCCAGCGGTGCCGAAGTACACCCTGCTGCCCCAGGGCTCCATATCGTGCTTGGGGTCTTGCCCGTGCAGCACAAAGTGGCGTGCAGCATTGGCCACAGTGTCTTCAATCAGGGCACGCGGGAACAGCAGGCGGCCCGTGTCAGTGAGCTTGGCACCGGCTTTGGTCATCAGCTCGATCCCGCTTTCAGGCGCATCGGCCAGGCCGATGTTTTCGAGTGCGTCTAAAGCGGCGTTATGGATTTTGACCACATCGGCATCGCTTAAGGCTTTATAAGCGCCGCCATTCATGCCAGGGCGCACCGGGCGCAAGCTGTCGGGCAGAGGCGCAGAGCGGGCAGCGCGGCGGGCATCGCGTGCGCCGCCACGGGGGTTGGTTTTTTCAAGAATTGCGCTCATGGGGTACCTCAGTTAAATGTCTGTGATTCGGTCGATCAGTGTTTAGCGAATACGGCTCGGGCCTGGCGCGGTTTAGGCGCGCAGTTTTTCATTTTTCGGGTCGTACAAAGGCTCGGCGTGCACGGTGGCGTTGCGCATCGTGCCCAGTACGTTGACTTGCAGCTTGGTGCCGGGCGTCGCCTTGTCGGCTTTGACATAGGCCAAGGCCACGCTCTTCTTTAAGGTATGGCTCCATACGCCCGAGGTGGTCAGCCCGACGTTGTTCTCGCCATCAAAAACTTGCGCGCAATACGGGCTCTCGGCATCGCCGTCCTCGTCAAAAATCAGCGGCACAAAACGTTGCGCTGCGCCACGTGCATGTTCGGCTACCAGCGCAGCTTTGCCAATAAAGTCGGCCTTGTTCACATCCACAAAACGGTCTAGTGAAGCCTCGAGTGGCGTGTAGCCGCTTTCTAGGTCGCTCTTCCAGCCACGGTAGCACTTGTCCACGCGCAAACTGTCCATGGCATAGAGGCCAAAGTCACGAATGTCATGGGCCGTGCCCGCTGTCCAGATGGCGGCGTACAAGGTGGGTAGTTGGGCTACCGGTGCATGCAACTCCCAGCCTAATTCGCCCACATAGTTGACGCGCATAGCCAGGCAACGGCCTGCTACGGTTTCGATATGCTGCGCAGTGAGCCAGGGGAAAGCGGCATTGGATAAATCGGCTTTGGTCACTTGGCCGAGCACATCGCGCGCACGCGG
>JAEMRG010000006.1:5793-22582 GCA_016463455.1 Rhodoferax sp. | reverse complement strand
TTTTGGCCAACAAAGCCTCAAAAGCATTGAAAAACTCTTCTTGGGTGCGCTCTTTGTTGGCAAAAAACTGCACGTCGTCGATGAGTAACAAGTCCAGGGAATGGTATTTGTCCTTGAATTCGTCAAAGGTTTTGCGCTGGTAGGCCTTGACTACATCGGAGACAAATTGCTCGGCGTGGATGTACAAAACCTTGGCCGCCGGCTTGTCAGCGAGCAAGCGATTGCCTGCGGCGTGCATCAAATGGGTCTTGCCCAGGCCCACGCCGCCATAGATAAACAAGGGGTTGTACAGGTGTCCGGGCGTAGTGGCGACATGCATGGCCGCGGCGCGCGCCATGCGGTTGGCGCTGCCTTCGACCAGGTTGTCAAAGTTGAGCATGCTGTTGAGGCGGTTTTTGGGCGCCTCGGGCGGGGCTGCGCCAGCCAGACCGTCGGCGCCCTGGGCGCGCACTGCGGGGCTGCGCGCCGACAGCTCCTGGCGGGGCGGCGCCTCGCGCTGGCTGATCATCAACTCCACCTGCACCGGCTGGCCACACAGGCGCTCGAGCACTGCGGCCATAGGGGCGAGGTACTGGGCGCGGACCCAGTCCAGCTTGAACCGGTTCGCCACGATGACCTGGACTTTGCTGAAGTCTTCGGATACTTGGGCCGTCAAGGGCTTGAGCCAGGTATTGAACTGCTGCTCAGGCATGTCCATGGCCATTTTTTCCATGCACGAATGCCACAAGGCCTGACCCGCATCGCCTGTGGGCGCGGCATCGCCATAAGGCAAATATTCTTCGGTCATGGACGCAGTCAGTCTGTGGATAAAAAGGGGAGTGTGAGGCCGGGCGGGGGAATTATCAAATACTTATCCACAAAAGTGGAGCGCTTTCCCAGCGCCCTTATGCTAACCGCAAGCAAGCGCCTTGGCGCGTGAATTTTGTGAAATTTGCCCTTGAAAACAATATCTTGGGCAGGCCCCTGGCGCGCGCTCAGGACAGGCTCAGGGCTGGCACTTGGCTTGGCGCCGAAAATTTGCGATAATCCTAGGCTTTCCCTAAAAATCCCTTGGGGAATTTTGCCGGCGAGTCTGCTTTGGAGAGTTGGTCTCTTTGAAGTAAAGACGCAAGTGCCGGGTTCGCTCTGTCAGGAAATCCAAATGAAACGCACTTACCAGCCCTCCAAAATCCGCCGCGCCCGCACCCATGGCTTCTTGGTCCGCATGAAAACCCGTGGCGGCCGCGCCGTGATCAACGCCCGTCGCGCCAAAGGCCGTAAACGCCTGGCTGTTTAAGCGGTACGCGCCACGGCGCCGGGCTGACAAGTGCAAGGACTGCGCACCCGCGCGCAATTCCAGGCGGCGATGGCCGGCACGGTGCAAGCCCGTAGCCCTCATTTCGTGCTGCACTTTTGCAGCTTCGATGCGGCCCCGCCCCCCCAGAGCCCAGCGCCTGGGAGCACCGTTTTTGACAAAGGCCTCGCGCTAGAGCGCCCCGCCGTCGGCGCGCTGGTACCCAAACGCTGGGCCAAACGCGCCGTCACCCGCAACACCATCAAGCGCCAGATTTACCACGTGAGCCTGCTTTTTGAACCGCAACTTGCCCCCGGCGCCCATGTGGTGCGGCTGCGCAGCGCGTTTGACACCAAGCTATTCCCTAGTGCTACTTCGGTCCCTTTGCGCGCAGCGCTGCGCCAAGAGCTGATCGGCCTGTTCGGGCAGGCTGGCCACGCAGCGCTGCCACCCAGTCCATGATGCAAACCCTGCTCATCGGCCTGGTCAAAGGCTATCGTTTGCTGCTCAGCCCCTGGTTGGGGAGTGCCTGCCGGTTTGAGCCGACCTGCTCCCGCTACGCGCTAGGGGCTTTAGAAAGCCATGGCGCCGGCGTCGGCACCTACCTGACAATCGCCCGTCTTGCGCGCTGCCACCCCTGGTGCGATGGCGGACTGGACCCGGTTCCACAAGACAAACCCCGGCTGTTTAGCCGCCTGATTTCCCCTTCTTCTGAAAAGAAACCCTCATGAACGATATACGCCGCACTATTTTGTGGGTGATTTTTGGCTTTTCCATGGTGCTGCTGTGGGACAAATGGCAGATTCACAATGGCAACGCGCCAACGTTTTTCCCCGGCCCACCTAGCGCCGTCAGCACGGTCGCGCCGGATGCTGCCAAAGCAGCGGCCTCGGATGCCAGCGTACCCAGTTCTGTGCCGGTGGCTGCTGCACCGGCGATTGCCAATGCCCCAGCGAAGCTGGAGTCTGGCCCGCTTGCGCGCGGCGAACGCATCCGCGTCATCACCGATGTGTTATCGCTCGAGTTTGACACCTTGGGCGGCACCTTGGTGGGCTCAGAATTCCTGAAATACGGCGAGTCCGGTGACAAGAACAAAGCTTTCAAGCTGCTAGATGAAAGCAAAGAGCGCATCTACCTGGCCCAGTCTGGCGTGGTCGCCGGCGCGGTGCCGGGCAACTTCCCGACGCACAAAACGCCCATGGCTTTTTCCGGTGCTACGCAGCTCAAAGACGGGCAGGACAGTCTGCAGCTCACTTTCAGCTCACCCGATGTGGGCGGTATCAGCGTGGTCAAAACCTATACGCTGCACCGGGGCTCTTACGCCGTCCAAGTCAGCCACGCGCTGAGCAACCATTCGGACGCGCCCATCGCGCCGCAGCTGTATTTGCAACTGCTGCGTGATGGCAACAAGCCGGCTGGTGAATCGGCTTTCTACTCCACCTTCACCGGCCCTGCGGTTTATACCGAGGCCAAGAAATACCAAAAGGTGGAGTTTGCCGACGTCAAAAAGAAAAGTGCCGAGTATGAAAAGCAGGCCAGCAATGGCTATATCGCCATGGTCCAGCATTACTTTGCCAGCGCTTGGATACTGCCCGAGGGTGTGAGTCGCAGCATTTCGCTCGACGGCGTGGACATGCCCGGCACGCTGGCAGACTGCTGCTACCGCGCTGCCATGGTGGCGCCCCTCGAGGCAATTGCACCAGGCACCAGCCGCAGTATCGAGGCCACGCTGTTTGTCGGCCCGCAAGAAGAAAAAATGCTCGAGGCGCTGACGCCCGGTCTGGAGCTGCTTAAAGATTACGGCTGGCTCACCATCCTGTCCAAGCCCCTGTACTGGTTGCTCGACCGTTTGCACGGCGTGCTGCAAAACTGGGGCTGGGCCATTGTTGCCTTGGTATTGCTACTCAAAATCGCGTTCTATTGGCTCAATGCCAAGGCCTATTCCAGCATGGCCAAGATGAAGGCGATCAACCCCAAAATCATGGAAATGCGGGAGCGCCTCAAAGACAACCCGCAGCAAATGCAACAGGAGATGATGCGCATTTACCGCGAGGAAAAAGTCAACCCCATGGGCGGCTGCTTCCCCATCATGGTGCAAATTCCGGTGTTCATCGCCCTGTACTGGGTGCTGCTGTCCACGGTGGAAATGCGCAGCGCGCCCTGGGTTTTGTGGATTAGCGATTTGTCGGCGCCAGACACCTCGCTGGGGATTTGGTTTGGCGTTCCGATTGGCGTATTGCCGATTGTGATGACCTTGACCTCACTGATTCAAACCGCCCTCAACCCGGCGCCGCCGGACCCTATGCAAGCCAAACTAATGTGGATGATGCCGCTGGTCTTTAGCGTGATGTTCTTCTTTTTCCCCTCGGGCTTGGTGTTGTACTGGATTACCAACAACATCTTGTCGATTGCGCAACAGTGGATTATCAATACCCGCATGGGCGTGCCGCCGGAGTTCAATTTGCCCAAGTTCAGATAGGCGGACCGCTGCCGCCAGATGCCACAAGGCCGCGCAAGCGGCCTTGTTCGTTTGGTTGCGGGGCTTTTTGCAGCCGCTTCGCACGCGCAGATAATGGGCCCGCCCACTCCAAAGCCCGACCCATGCTTGCCCGCCACCACGACCCGATTTTGGCCATTGCCACAGCGCCCGGCCGCGCCTCGGTAGGCATTGTGCGCGTCAGCGGCAAAGACCTGCGCCCACTGCTTAAGGCCTGGTTCGGGCACAGCCTGGATGCGCGCCACGCGCACTACCTGCCCTTCACTGACGCCCAGGGCGCGCCCATAGACCACGGTCTGGCGCTTTATTTCCCGGCACCGCATTCTTTTACCGGCGAGGATGTTCTAGAGCTGCAAGCCCACGGCGGGCCGGTGGTGCTGCAATTGCTGCTAGCGCGCTGCCTGGAGCTAGCAAACAGCCGTGACGAACACGGCAAAGCCTGTCTGGCGGGGCTGCGCCTGGCGCAAGCGGGTGAATTTAGCGAGCGCGCATTTCTCAACGACAAGATCGACCTGGTACAGGCCGAAGCCATTGCCGACCTGATAGACGCCAGCACCGAGGCCGCTGCGCGCAGCGCGGTGCGCTCTTTGGCAGGGGATTTTTCGCGCGAAGTGGACCAGCTGCGCGACGGCCTGGTGCGCCTGCGCCTGTTGGTGGAAGCGACGCTCGATTTTCCGGAAGAGGAGATTGATTTCTTGCGCAAGTCCGACGCCCAAGGGCAACTGGACGGCCTGCATGCGGCACTGGTCAAAGTACTGGGCGCCGCCCGCCAGGGGGCCTTGCTGCGCGACGGCATACGCGTAGTGATTGCCGGCCAGCCCAATGCCGGCAAATCCTCGCTGCTCAATGCCTTGGCTGGCGCCGAGTTGGCCATTGTCACGCCAATTGCCGGCACTACCCGCGACAAGGTGCAAGAGACGATACAAATCGAAGGCGTGCCCGTGCATGTGATTGACACTGCAGGCCTGCGCGAAGGCGCTGACGAAGTGGAAGCCATCGGCATTGCGCGCGCCTGGGATGCGGTACTGCAAGCCGATGCCGTGGTGTTTTTGCATGACCTGACACGCGCAAGCCAGCCGCAATACCAGGCCGATGATGCGCGGATTGCATCCACTTTGGGGCATAAATTGGCCGCAACGGTTCCTGTCATCGACGTTTGGAACAAATGCGATGCGCAGGCGCCCGACGCGCACGTGCCGGGCTTGTACCTGTCCGCTAAAACCGGGCAGGGTCTCAATAGCCTGCGCCAGCGCTTGCTGGAACTGGCGGGGTGGCAAGCAGGCGCAGAAGGTATTTCCATGGCGCGCCAACGCCATGTGCAGGCGCTCAGCCAAGTCAGTGCGCATTTGTACCTGGCCCACGCCCATTTGCGCGCGCAGGCGCAGGCACTCGACTTGTTGGCCGAGGAGTTACGACTGGCGCAAAACGCGCTGAACGAAATCACCGGCGCCTTTAGCTCCGACGACTTACTCGGCGTGATTTTTTCCAGCTTTTGTATTGGGAAGTAAGCGATGGAAGCCGTGAAAACAAGCACCGGGTCAGCGGGCCGCTGCGCCCCGCTGCAAGCGCGGGCCTAGGGCTTAATGCCCGGCGAAGTCCAGCAGGGTGAAAAGTGGCATGCCGGTGGCGCGTAATTTGTCCGAGCCGCCCAGTTCTGGCAAGTCCACGATGGCCGCGCCTTCCATCACGATAGCACCGAGTTTTTCCAATAGTTTTTTACCGGCCATCATGGTGCCGCCGGTGGCGATCAAATCATCGATCAGCAGCACCCGGTCGCCAGGGTGTACCGCATCGGTGTGCAACTCCACGGTGGCGCTGCCGTATTCGAGTTCATAGGTTTCTTCTACCGTGGTAAAGGGCAGCTTGCCTTTTTTACGGATAGGCACAAAACCCACATTCAGCTCGTAAGCGACCACCGCACCGAGAATGAAACCGCGCGCGTCTAAACCTGCGACCACATCCGGTCGGTGGGCGTTGTCCATATAGCGGTGCACAAAGGCATCAATCAGGACGCGAAAAACTTTGGCGTCTTGCAGCAGGGGCGTGATGTCACGAAATTGAACGCCGGGCGCGGGCCAGTCGGGCACGGTACGGATATGGTTGCGCAGGTATTCGGTAACGTGGGTGTGTTGCATAAAGTCGGCCATCAAACAGGGGCTGGTGAGCGCGGGCCGCAATCCTTGCGCTGCGCTGTCATATCGGCCCTATTGTCACCGCTGCGCAAGCCCGTGCGGCCTGCCATTAGCTTTCGCCGGCGTGCTTTTGACGCAGATCGGGAGTTGATCATCGTTATGCGCCTACTGGCTGCATGCACGGCAGTTTTGGGCCGCACCAGTAGGCCTGCCTAAAATGTCCGGATGCAAGCTTCCGTCACGCCATCCTTAGCGACAGCACCAGGCTCGGTCGTGGCGCGCGCGATTGCCATGGCGCACACCACCTTCGACATTGAAGCGGCGGCCATCCTGGGGCTCAAAACCCAAGTGGGCGACAGCTTTGCGCAGGCAGTCGCCCTGTCGCTGTCCATTAGCGGGCGTGTGGTGGTGATGGGCATGGGAAAGAGCGGGCATATAGGCCGCAAGATTGCTGCAACCTTGTCCTCTACCGGCACTCCGGCCTTGTTTGTACACCCGGCCGAGGCCAGCCATGGCGACCTGGGCATGGTGACGCCCCAGGATTTGGTGCTGATGATTTCCAATAGCGGCGAATCCGAAGAGATCAACGCGATTGTGCCGGTACTCAAGCGCCTGGGCACGCCGCTGATCGCTATGACCAGCAACGGGCAATCGAGCATGGCACAGTACGCCACGCTCTGGCTGAACACGGCGGTGGCCAAAGAAGCCTGTCCGCTCAACTTGGCACCGACTGCCAGCACCACGGCGCAACTGGCCATGGGCGATGCGCTGGCGCTGGCGCTGTTGGAGGCGCGTGGCTTCCAAGCCGAAGACTTTGCCCGCTCCCACCCGGGCGGCGCGCTAGGACGGCGCTTGCTGACCCACGTGAGCGATGTGATGCGCACTGGCGATGCCTTACCGCAGGTAGAGCCCGCGGCTAGCTTCAGTACCTTGATGCGCGAAATGAGTGCCAAAGGATTCGGTGCCACTGCAGTGGTCAACGAAGACCAGCAGGTATTGGGCATATTCACCGACGGTGATTTGCGCCGCTTGGTAGAGCAAGGCCTTGACCTGCGAGAAAAAACGGCTGCCGATGTGATGCGCACCCAGCCGACAACCATTTTGCAAGACGCCCTCGCGGTGGATGCCGTGGAGCTCATGGAGAGCCGACGCATCAATACCGTTTTGGTGGTGGACCGGCTAGGTCACTTGATCGGCGCGCTTACTTCCAACGACTTGATGCGGGCTAAGGTGATTTGATGTCCGGCGATTCCCGTTTCTCCGAAGCCTTGTTGGCGCGCGGCCGCACTGTCAAGGTCTTGCTGCTCGATGTGGACGGCGTGCTCACCGACGGCGGCCTGTTTTATTCCGCACAAGGGGAAACCCTCAAGCGCTTTCATACGCTGGACGGGCATGGCCTGAAGATGCTGCACAGCGCCGGGATAACTACCGCGGTGATTACCGGCCGCGATTCTGAACCGCTGCGTGCGCGCTTGCAGGCGCTGGGGATAAGCCATGCACGCTACGGAATAGACGACAAACGTCCGGCAGCGCAAGCCATTCTGGCTGAGCTGCAACTCGATTGGAGCCAGGCTGCGGCCATGGGCGACGACTGGCCGGACTGGCCCATGATGCAAGAGGCTGCGCTGCGCTGCGCGCCGTCCAATGCCCACCACGAGCTGCTGGTACGCGCTGACTTTGTCAGCCAGAGCCAAGGCGGTCAGGGCGCAGTGCGTGAAGTGTGTGACCTACTGCTTAGCGCCACGGGTCACTACCCATCCATCGCTGCGAAGTACGCACTGTGATCCGGCTGCTTGCCATTGTTATAGACCGCTTTGTGTTGGCGCTGCCACTGCTGATGGTGGCCGTACTGGCGCTGGGCAGCTATTGGATGGTGCGCAGCGCGCCCAGCGTGGACACCGGTGAATTGCCCAGACCGCCGGACGACACGCCGGACTATTTGATAGAAGGTTTCACCGTACAAAAATTTGACGCCAAGGGGCAGCTGAGCGCTTTATTACAAGGCGCATCGGCGCAGCGTTTGCCCGATGCGCCTTGGATTGAGATTCAAAAATTCACTTTCCGCTCGACCGATGCGCAAGGGCAAATCAAATGGGCCTCGGCAGACCAGGGTTTGAGTAGCCCGGACAACAATGAATTTCAATTAAGCGGACGTGCACGCATGGTGCGCGAAGCGCATCCTGCGGGCGACTATCCGCGCCTAGAGATTCGCGGGGATTTTTTACATGTGTGGACCGAGCCCGAGAAGGTCGAGTCCGACCGCCCGGTGCAATTGGTCCATGGCAAACATCGCATCCGCGCGGATAGCCTGCAATACGATGGCAGCACCCGCACGCTGCAAATGGACGGGCGCGTGCAAGCGACCTTTGTCAACGAGGACAGCAAGCCATGAAGTCGCCAGGCCAGGGCTTGGTGTTCATTACTGGCGCATCGAGCGGCATCGGACAGGCTTTGGCGCTGCGCTACCAACAGGCCGGCTACCGCCTGGCCTTGGTGGCACGGCGCGGCGCGGCCATAGAGGCCTGGGCGGTAGAACTAGGATTGGCTCCGGATAGTTACGCTGTCTATGGCGCCGATGTGGCCGATACCGACAGCATCGTGGCCGCCGCACAGGCTTGCATCGCCCGCCAAGGGCTGCCCGATGTAATCATCGCCAATGCGGGTATCAGCATCGGTATCGATAGCGCGCAGCGCGAAGACATCGATGCGATGGCCCAAGTTTTCGCGACGAATAACATCGGCCTGGCGGCCAGTTTTCAGCCCTTTATCCAGGCCATGCGGGAGCGTGGCAGCGGGCGTTTGGTGGGGATTGCCAGCGTAGCGGGCATTCGCGGCCTGCCCGGGCATGCGGCCTATTGCGCTAGCAAAGCCGCCGTTATCAGCTACTGCGAAGCGCTGCGTGGCGAATTGCGCAGCACAGGTGTGCAAGTGATAACCATCGCGCCTGGGTATGTGGACACGCCGCTCACGCGCAAAAACCGCTACCCGATGCCGTTTTTAATGCCCGCTTCTACATTTGCTCACCAGGCCTACCAAGCCATAACAGCAGGCGACAGTTACCGCGTGATTCCCTGGCAGATGGGCTTGGTCTCTAAGCTGATGCGGCTCATTCCCAACACCCTGTGGGACCGGATCCTGGCACGGCAACCGCGTAAACATCGCGGCGTTTGAATACCAAGCCACTCACACGCCTTGGTTTCAAACCGCAGCGCAATTGCATGCGCTGCGCTAATCAGCAGACATAAAAAAGGGCCCCTAAGGGCCCTGATTGCTTGTGGCTTAAAGCCACAAAACGGATGCGATTAGTAACCGCCGCCGCCGCTACGACCACCGCCGTAACCACCACCACCGCCACCACCGCTGCGTCCGGCGCCGCCGCCGTAACCACCACCGCCGCCACCACCGCCGCTACGACCAGCACCGCCGCCGTAACCGCCGCCGCCACCGGCACCGCCACCAAAACCGCCGCCACCTGTGCGGGGGGGACGCGGCTCCATGGGACGCGCTTCGTTGACCACCAGACCGCGGCCACCGAATTGTTGGCCGTTCATTCCGCTGATCGCTGCCTGTGCTTCGGCATCGCTGCCCATTTCCACAAAGCCGAATCCTTTGGAACGACCGGTGTCACGCTCCATCATGACCTTGGCGCTGGTGACAGAACCGTGTGCGGAAAATGCCTGTTGCAGGTCTTCGTCACGGAAAGAATATGGCAGATTGCCGACGTAAAGTTTGTTGCCCATGCTGGGACTCCTCAAAATGACTCAAAACGCGATGGAGTCCAAAACCGCAATCAACAAACCATTAAAGACTTAAAGCAGACGCGAAACTGACCAAACACCGCAAACACTGCCTTGCCAATTTATGACAAAGCATTTTCATTATCCGCTATTTGTACAGTTTGCAAGCGATTTTTTTGATAATGCACTGGAAAAATATACCAATATTTAATATTTGAGCCCGATTAACTGCAATATCTAGGGAAAACCCTGCGACTTACCAATTGGCCTCACGCTCCGGGCTAGCGCTGATTTTGTGGATAGAGAGGTCGGCGCCATCAAATTCTTCCTCCTGACTCATACGCAAACCAAAAGTCATTTTCAGCACACCATAAACCAGGAACCCGCTTAAAAGCGCCCACACCACGCCGATCAGCGTACCGGCACACTGCGCACCGAAACTAACGCCACCCAAGCCGCCCAAAGCAGGCAAGCCGAAAATGCCAGCGGCCAAGCCACCCCAGGTGCCACATAAACCGTGCAAAGGCCAAACGCCCAGCACATCATCAATCTTCCATTTGTTTTGCGTTAGCGTGAAGGTCACCACGAAAATCGCGCCGGCCACGCCGCCAACCACCAGCGCGCCCAGCGGGTGCATCAAATCCGAGCCCGCACACACCGCCACCAAGCCGGCCAGGGGCCCGTTATGCACAAAGCCCGGGTCGTTCTTGCCCAGAACCAAGGCCACCAAAGTACCGCCCACCATGGCCATTAAAGAATTCACCGCCACCAGGCCGGACACTTTATCCAGGGTTTGAGCGCTCATCACATTGAAACCAAACCAGCCCACCGTCAGCACCCAGGCGCCCAGCGCCAGAAACGGGATGCTAGAGGGCGGATGGGCCGAAATCGCGCCGTCTTTGCGGTAGCGGTTGCTGCGCGCACCCAGCAAAAGCACGGCGCCCAGGGCGACCCAGCCACCTACGGCATGCACCACCACGCTACCGGCAAAGTCATGAAACTCCGCGCCGGTATGCGCCAGTAGCCAGGCCTGCACGCCGAAGCGCTGGTTCCAGGCCAGGCCTTCAAACAGGGGATAAATCAGCCCCACCAAAACGGCTGTGGCGATGAGTTGGGGCCAGAATTTGGCGCGCTCGGCGATACCGCCTGAAACAATTGCCGGAATGGCTGCTGCAAAAGTCAGCAGAAAAAAGAATTTCACCAGGCCATATCCGTTGTTGGCTGCTAATTGTTCAGCGCCCACGAAGAAATGGGTGCCATAAGCTACGCTGTAGCCAACGGCGAAATACACCACGGTGGACACCGAAAAGTCCGCCAGGATTTTTACCAAGGCGTTGACCTGGTTTTTGCGCCGCACGGTGCCCAACTCCAGAAAGGCAAAACCCGCGTGCATGGCGAGCACCATCACAGCGCCTAACAAAATAAATAAGGTATTTGCGCCCTGTTGCAGTGCATCCATGGGTGGTTCCTAGTGGGGATATGCTTTGTTTTGGTGCAAATTGAATACTTGCACCTTATGCGCACTAAAAGTAAGCAAAATTTGCGCCAAATTTGCCGGGCTTTGCACCAATCCGGTTCCGGGTGCGCTAGCTTGTATGCCTGCGATGGCTGCTACGGGGGACAATCGCCCCATGCCCCGATTTCAAGCCAGGCGCCATCGGGCCACATAAAGAACTACGCAATGGAAGCATTCCTGGTCTCCACGGGCATCGTTGCCCTGGCCGAAATGGGCGACAAAACGCAATTGCTGGCACTGATTTTGGCGGTGCGTTTTCGCAAGCCCGTTCCTATCGTGTTGGGCATCTTTGTGGCCACTATCGTCAATCACGGCTTGGCCGGTGCGCTGGGGGCCTGGTTGACACAGGTCATCGGGCCAGACATCTTGCGCTGGGTACTGGGCGCATCGTTTATCGCCATGGCGGTATGGATGCTCATACCGGACACCATCGATGATGAACAAGAAGGGCAGGAGCCACGCTGGGGCGTATTCGGCACGACGGTGCTTGCGTTTTTTCTGGCCGAAATGGGCGACAAAACCCAAATCGCCACCGTGATGCTGGCCGCGCGCTTTGATGCCTATTACTGGGTCGTCGCGGGCACCACCTTGGGCATGATGCTGGCCAATGTGCCCGTGGTTTATTTGGGCGAGCGCGTGACCCGAATGGTACCGATCCGCGTGGTGCATATCGTCTCGGCGCTGGTATTTGCGGTGCTGGGCGTGCTGGTGCTGCTGCCAATCTAAACCGCAACGCACAAACCGGCGTTGCTATACTTTGCTTACAGCGCCAATTTGCTCCAGCTTGCGGGCGCTTAATAAATTCAGCTAAACACGGACCCCCGCGATCTTTGCTTGACCCGGCCCCGCGCTTAGCGTTGCCGGGTTTTGTTTTTTTATGTTGATTGCCACACCCCAGTCCCTGCATTTTGAGGCGCCGCTGCCTTTGCAAAGCGGCGCGTCTATCCGCGCCTATGACCTGGCTTTTGAAACCTACGGCACGCTCAACGCAGACAAATCCAACGCGGTGCTGATTTGCCATGCACTCAATGCCTCGCACCACGTGGCCGGCGTCTATGCGGGCCAGCCCAAATCCGAAGGATGGTGGGACAGCATGATCGGGCCGGGCAAACCGCTGGACACACATCGTTTTTTTGTGATCGGCGTGAACAACCTGGGCTCGTGCTTTGGCTCCACCGGCCCCATGCATACCAACCCCGACAGCGCAGAAGGCCAGGTCTATGGCGCTGACTTTCCGGTGGTCACTGTGGAGGACTGGGTGGACGCGCAGGCACGCTTGCTCGACCGGCTGGGCATTCAAACCTTGGCCGCCGTCATGGGCGGCAGTCTGGGCGGCATGCAAGCACTGGCCTGGACGCTGCAATACCCCCAGCGTGTGCGCAGAGCAGTCGTCGTGGCCAGCGCCCCGAACTTGACGGCAGAGAACATCGCGTTCAACGAAGTGGCGCGCCGCGCCATCACCACCGACCCGGATTTCCATGGCGGTCACTTTTATCGCCACGGCGTCGTGCCCAAGCGCGGCTTGCGCATCGCACGCATGATCGGGCACATTACTTACCTGAGCGATGATGTGATGAACGCCAAGTTCGGCCGCCAATTGCGCCATGCGGTGCAAGATGCGGTGGCCAACACCGACTACCGTTACAGCACCCAAGAGGTGGAGTTCCAAATAGAAAGCTACTTGCGCTACCAGGGCGACAAGTTTGCCGATTACTTTGACGCCAATACCTATTTGCTGATCACCCGTGCCCTTGACTACTTTGACCCGGCGCGCAAATTTGACGGTAGTTTGACCCAAGCGCTGGCCGCAGCGCGCAGCAAGTTTTTGCTGGTCAGCTTTGTCACCGACTGGCGCTTTGCGCCTTCGCGCAGCCGTGAGATCGTCAAAGCCCTGTTGGACAACCAACGCGATGTCAGCTATGCCGAGATCGATGCGCCGCACGGGCACGATGCCTTTTTGCTTGACGATGTGCGCTACCACAGCGTGGTGCGTTCCTACCTCGACTCCCTGGCCCAAGAGGTAGGCGTATGAGCGACCTCTCTATCCAAAACGCGCTGGCGCAGCTGGTGCCCCTTGGCGCACGCGTGCTGGACCTGGGCTGCGGTGACGGCGCCATGCTGGCGCATTTGCAAACCACGCGCGGCTGCAGCGGCTATGGCATTGAAATCGATGATGCCAATGTACTGGCTTGCGTGCAGCGCGGCGTCAACGTCATTCAGCTCAACTTGGACGAAGGCCTGGCCATGTTTGACGACGCCTCGTTTGACGTGGTGCTGCAAATCGACACCTTGCAGCACTTGCGCAATGCCGAGGTCATGTTGCGCGAAACCGCGCGCGTGGGGCGCTTGGGCATTGTGGCCTTCCCCAATTTTGCGCATTGGCCCAATCGCTTTAGCGTGCTACAAGGCCGTATGCCGGTGACCAAACGCCTGCCTTACCAGTGGTACGACACGCCCAATATACGCGTTGGCACGCACGCTGATCTGGGCGCGCTGGCCCGCAAGAACGGCCTGCGCGTGATCGATAGTTTTGGCCTTCAAGGCGGTGAGGTGCTGCGCTGGCTGCCCAACTGGCGCGCCGCTACATCGGTGTACAAGCTGGCGCGCTAGCAGCCCGGTTGCTGGGCCAGATCCAGCAGATCGCGCGCGTGGAGGTGGCCATCATAGAGCGCAGCCGTGGCATCATGCGCACTGACAATGAATGGAGAAAACGCCATGACCGCCCGCCTACCTGATTCCGTGCTCAACACCACCCAAGCCCTGACCCACGTCAGCCAGGCCTGGGACGGCGACATCGTCCAGCGCCTGAGCGACTACATCGCCATTCCGGCCAAGTCGCCGATATTTGACGCCGACTGGCTGGCCCATGGCTACCTCGAGACCGTGGTGCGCAACACGGCGCAATGGATAGAGGCGCAAAAACTCGAAGGCCTCACTTTAGAAGTGGTGCGCTTGCCCGGTCGCACGCCGGTGCTTTTTTTCGAAGTTGCCGCCACGCGCAGTGCGCAAGCGGGTGTGTCCGAGCAGACGGTTTTGATGTACGGCCACCTGGATAAACAACCGGAGTTTTCCGGCTGGCGCAAAGACCTGGGGCCGTGGACGCCCAAGTACGAAGACGGCAAGCTGTATGGGCGCGGTGGCGCCGACGACGGCTACGCCGCCTATGCGGCCATCGCGGCCATTGCCGCACTCAAAGACCAGAAGGTGGCGCATCCGCGTATTCTGGGTTTGATTGAAACCTGCGAAGAAAGCGGCTCCTACGATTTGCTGCCCTATGTAGACGCGCTGCGTACCCGCCTGGGCGATGTCGGTCTGGTGGTGTGCCTAGACTCTGGCGCCGGTAATTACGACCAGCTCTGGCTGACCAATAGCTTGCGCGGCATGGCCAGCGGCGTGCTGCGGGTGGATGTGCTGACCGAAGGCGTGCATTCGGGCGATGCCAGCGGCGTGGTGCCCTCGAGCTTTCGGGTGCTGCGCCAGGTCTTGGACCGGCTGGAGGACAGCGCCACCGGGCGCTTGTTGCCAGGCATCTTCCACTGCGAGGTGCCGCCCGAGCGCCTGGCACAGGCACGCACTACCGCAGATATTTTGGGCGATGCGGTGTACAAACGCTTTCCCTGGGCGCATTACGACTGCGGTGGCGCCACCCAATCGGTGCTGCCCACCACCACCGACCCGCTGCAAGCCCTGCTCAATCGCACCTGGATGCCCACGCTCAGCGTGACCGGCGCCGAAGGCTTTCCGGCCATGCGCGATGCGGGCAATGTGCTCCGACCTTTTACCGCCTTCAAACTCTCGCTGCGTCTGCCGCCGCTGGTGGAAGCCGCCTCGGCAGTACAAGCGCTTAAAGCCTTGCTGGAGGACAACGCGCCCTACCAGGCCAAAGTGACGTTTGAGACCTCCGGCGGCGCCACCGGCTGGAACGCGCCCGATACTGCGCCCTGGTTTGAGCAGGCCCTGAACGAGGCCTCGCAAGCGCACTTTGGCGCGGGCTGCGGCTACATCGGCCAAGGCGGCACGATTCCGCTCATGAATATGCTCAGCCAAGGCTTTCCCAAAGCGCAAATGATGGTCTGTGGCGTGCTCGGCCCCAAGAGCAATGCGCACGGCCCGAATGAATTTCTGCACGTGCCTTACGCCAAAAAACTCACGGCGGCCGTGGCGCAGGTCATTGCGCGTTTCCCTTAATGCGGGTGCTTTTATATGAACGATAGCTCCACGCTTTCCAAACTAAGCCTTGCGCCAGGCCTGCAATTGACTCTGCGCGACTGGCCACTTGCCGACCCGGCAGCCGTGCGCGCCCAGGTGCTTATCGTGCACGGCCTGGGCGAACACAGTGGGCGTTACGAACACGTGGCGCAGCAGCTCAATAGCTGGGGCTATGCGGTGCGCAGTTTTGACCTTTGGGGCCACGGCTTGTCGGACGGCGAGCGCGGCAGCATGCGTGATGAGCATGCCCTGCTCGATGATCTGGCCGCCGTGGTGGACCATACGCGCAAAACCATGCAGCCGGGCCAGTCCCTGGTCTTGCTAGGTCACAGCCTGGGCGGCTTGGTGGCGGCGCGCTTTGTATCGCTGCGGATGCGGCCTATAGACGCCTTGGTGTTATCCAGCCCCGCGCTGGACCCGGGCCTCAACGCCTTTCAAAAAGTACTGCTCGCCACGCTGCCGGGTATCGCGCCCAATCTTCGCGTAGGCAACGGTTTGCAAGTCAAATACCTTTCGCACGACCCGGCGGTGGTAGCCGCCTACCAGGCCGACCCCTTGGTGCATGACCGTATTTGCGCGCGCCTGGCTTTGTTCATCGCCCAAGAGGGTCGCGAAGTGTTGGCCGCGGCGCCCCGATGGAACACGCCTACGCTGTTACTGTTTGCAGGCCAGGACAAGCTGGTCAGCCCGCAAGGCAGCCGCGACTTTTTGAAATTGGCCCCTGGGGCGATCGTGCAGTCGCTTTGCTTTGAGGCGCTGTTCCACGAAATCTTCAACGAAGCCGAGGCTGGCGGCGTGTTTACCGCTTTACAGCAATGGCTGCTAGTAGGCTGGGCTGATCTGGCCGCGACTGCCTAGCAAGAGCGGCCAAGCAGGCGAATCAGGTCAATAGCGCCAAAGCCGTCAAGGCCGCCGTCTCCGCACGCAAAGTGCGCGCACCCAGCGACTGCGGTGTAAACCCGGCCGCTATGGCAAGCGCTTCTTCAGCGGGGCTGAAACCGCCTTCGGGGCCGGACAAAACCAGTGCGGCTTGCGTGCTTGCCAGTGCCGCCCAATGGCGCAAAGCCTTGGCGTCAGCATGCAGGGACAGCAGTAAACGCGCAGGGGCCGCTGCGCCCTCGGGCCCCTTCACACTGGCTAAGTCGCGCAAAAAATGCGGCAGGCTTTGCACCGCATTTACGCGTGGCACCTGGTTGGCGCCACACTGCTCGCAGGCCGCAATCGCCACGGCTTGCCAGTGCGCGATCTTTTTGTCCGCGCGCTCGCCGCTCAGGCGCAGCACGCTGCGCTCGCTGGTCAAGGGGTATATCGCCGCTACGCCCAGCTCCGTCGCCTTTTCCACCAACCAGTCCATACGCTCATTGGCCGGCATCACCACGGCGATAGCAACCCGGCGCGTGGCCTCACATTCCCGCGCTTTGTGCG
>JAEMRG010000006.1:0-5693 GCA_016463455.1 Rhodoferax sp. | reverse complement strand
CAACACGTGCTTACACACGGCCAAACGAAAAGGCCTGGGGCGGCTCTATGCCCTCAATACGCTCGACCAAGCGCAGCAAGGGTTTGAGCTCGCGGTATCGGGCGCAGGTGGCGCGGATGTAGCCGATAAAACGCGGTGTGTCGGCCAGGTATTTGGGCTTGCCATCGCGCAAAGTCAGGCGGGCAAAGATGCCGGCAATTTTGATGTGCCGTTGCAAACCCATCCACTCCACCGCGCGGTAGAACTCGCCAAAGTCATCGCCCACCGGCAAGCCGGCTTGGCGCGCTTGCTGCCAATAGCGCACCGTCACGTCCAGGCAAAAATCCTCTTCCCAGCTAAGAAAGGCATCGCGCATCAGGCTGGCGATGTCATAGCTAATCGGCCCATACACCGCGTCCTGAAAATCCAGCACACCCAAAGGGTGGGCGCGCCCGGCGTCCATCAGGTTGCGCGGCATAAAGTCGCGATGCACATACACCGAAGGCCAGGACAGGTTGTTGGCCATGATGGTTTCAAACGCCCCATCCAAGACTAGGCTTTGCGCTGTATCGAGCGTCACTTTGCGGTGCTGCGCGATATACCACTGGGGGAACAATGCCATTTCACGGCGCAAGAGCGCATGGTCATAAGGCGGCAAGACGCCCGGCTGCGAGGCTTTTTGCCAGTCGATCAAAGTGTCCACCGCTTGCAAATACACGTCTAAAGGGGGCGGCGCTGTGGGGTCTATGCGCTGCATCATGGTGTGTTCGCCCAGGTCGGTGAGCAGCAAAAAGCCCTGCGCCTGGTTCCAATCGAGTACCTGCGGGCAGCAGATGCCCGCCTGCTGCAAGAGATCGGCAACTTTGACAAAAGGTGCACTGTCTTCTTTGTCCGGTGGAGCATCCATCACGATCACACTGGGCCCGTAAGTGGGGTGCCCGCTGTTCAGACGCAAATACCGCCTGAAACTGGCATCGACCGACGCCAAGCGCAGGCTCTCGGGCTGCAGGCTAAAGCGCTCTTGGATCGACTGCAGCCAGACAGCAAACGCATGCCCCCGCACGGCATCGGCCCAGTGCACTGCTTGCAGCATCGTGGGCGTGGCGCTATCCGGGCTTGGGCTTGATGCGCTGGCGCTTTGGTAATCCACAGCGGACGGCGGCGCGCCACTGGCGAAAGAAGACGGGTCGTTAGGGCTCATGGATAATCCATTGTCCATCTTTTTGCGCACCTACCTTGCCCTCCTCCTCGTTCATGGTTCCAAATCACCGCTTGCGGCCCGCCTTAGCGTGCGATTGGAAGGCGAGGATCCTGGTTCACGCAGGGCTATGCGCCGCGCTGACAGTCCTGGCAATGCCCACCAGCGCCCAGAGCGCGAAGCCGGCGGCAACGGGCCAAGCCAGCCTAATAGACACCAGCGGCCAGAAAACCTGGATCTACCTGTCTGGCGACAAGCTCAGCGGCCACGCCGACAAGGAGGTGCTGCTGGAAGGAAACGCGCAAATGCAGCGTTCAGACTCGCAGATCAGCGCCGACCGCCTGCGTTACGACCAGCGTACCGACCGCATGCAAGCCGAAGACCATGTGCGCATCGTGCGCAAGGAGCGCATTTATACCGGCAGCTATTTGGACATGGATGTAGAGCGCTTTGAAGGCTTTTTCACCCACATTAGCTACGATCTGGGCGGCGATAAAGGCCATGGCGAAGCAGTGCGCGCTGACTTCGCTGATAAAGACCATATGACGGCCCACCAAGGCACCTACACCACCTGCCGTCGCAAGCCCGGCCCCCATTGGGTGCCCGAGTGGGTACTGACTGCGACCCAACTGAATATTGACAATGAAGAGGAGATAGGCAAAGCCCAGGGCGCTTATTTGCACTTTCAAGGTGTGCCGGTACTGCCGGTGCCGCCCTTTAGTTTTCCCATCACGGATAAACGTAAATCGGGGTTTTTACCACCTTTATTTGGCATTGACAGCGCCAATGGCTTTGAGCTGGCCACACCCTACTACTTCAACCTCGCGCCCAATTACGACCTGTTGGTGACGCCCAACTTCATGACGAGCCGGGGGGTGAACGTAGAAAACCAGTTGCGCTACCTGGAGCCAAACTACGCCGGGGAGGTGAAGCTGGCCTATATGCCGAACGACCGATTGCGGGGGCAGGACCGCCTGGCCTTAGCGCTGACACACAGTATGCAGATTGGCAGCCCCATCGGAAACATTTCTTTTGGAGCCAACATCACGCGCGTTGGCGACGATAACTACGGAGCTGACTTTAGTACCAGCACTATTTTTCAAGGCGCGCTTGCATTAGGCGGCACAGCGCGTCAATTACCGGCAGACCTTACCGCAAGCTGGGGTCGTGGTGATTTATCGTCCATGCTCAAAGTGCAAAAATGGCAAGGCCTGCAAATCGTTACGCCCTATGACCGGGTGCCGCAATGGACGCTGCGCTATGCGCAGACCAATGTGCAAGGCATCGACTGGTCGGTAGACACCGATATCACCCAATTTGAGGGCGACCGTACGCTTACCCGCCAGCCCAACGCGCAACGCGCCTTTGCTTGGGCGCAAATCAGCTACCCCCTGATCTGGCCGGCTTTTTACCTGACGCCCAAACTGCAAACCCATGTGGCGGGCTACCAATTTGACGCCCCCATTAACAAGCAGCAGTCAAGCAACAGCCTGGTCAGCACCTTCAGCCTGGATGCAGGGCTCACGCTTGAACGCAGCACCGATATTTTGGGCGTAAAGCTACTGCAGACATTGGAGCCGCGGGCCTACTATGTATATACGCCCTATACCGACCAAAGTCTGCTACCCAATTACGACACCGCGGCGCAGGACCTCAATTTAACCGCTGTATTTACCGAGAACGCCTATGTCGGCCACGACAAAATTTCCGATAACAATTTGCTCACGCTCGGCCTGACGACACGATTTTTAAACCCGGACACCGGCGCCCAGTTGGCCAGCTTTGGCGTTGCGCAGCGCTTGCGTTTTGAAGAGCAAAAAGTGACGCTATTTCCCGGGCAAGCACCCGCTGCTACCGGGCTGAGCGATGTTTTGCTGGGTTCGCGCTTGAACCTGGGGGATCGCTGGGTGCTGGACGCTGCCACGCAATACAACATCCAGACCCAACAATCAGTACGCTCGGTCATCGGTGGCCGCTACCACGCGGGCGACTTTCAAACACTGAACATTGCCTACCGCTCGCAATTGAACGCGAGTGAGCAAGTGGACATCAGCTGGCAATGGCCGCTCAGTGGTCTCTGGGGCGCAAAGGGCGGGCTAGCCGATTCCGACGCCGGACGCTACTACGGCCTCGGTCGCGTGGCCTACAGTTTGCGCGACCAGCAGCTGGTCGATAGCCTTTTGGGCCTGGAGTACGATGCGGGCTGCTGGATTGCCCGTCTCGTCTATAGCCGCACACCCATCACGCCCCAGACCGCGAACTCCAAGTTGATGTTCCAAATCGAGTTCGTGGGCTTTGCCCAGCTTGGAATTGACCCCTTCAAGGCCTTAACCGGTAGCATCCCGCGCTACCAGTACCTTCGCTGAAGCGTTTGCCATTGCTTGTTCACTCTTTACCCCTCAATCCTATGAAGATGCCAGTCTGGATTTTTTCTCTTTTGCTTGCAATCAGTGCGGCAGGCCATGCACAGACTGCGCCGAGCGATGACTACATTGTGGCCCTGGTCAACTCCGAGCCCATCACCCATGCCGAGTTGCAAAGCCAGATCCGGCAACTGGTGGAAGGCCGTGGATCCCAGTCTGCGCCACTGCCACCCGCTGCCGAGCTTCGGGCGGCTGTGCTGGAGCGCATGGTCGTAGAACGTGCCCAACTGCAACTGGCCAGGGAAACCGGCGTGCGCGTGGATGCGGCATCTATTGACCAGGCGGAAGCCAATATCGCCGCCCAAAACCAATTGGACCTGGTGCAGCTGCGTGCCAATCTGGAGCGGCGGGGAACTACGCAAGCGGCCTTTCGCCGGCAATTGCGCGATCAACTCCTGATCAACCGTTTGCAAGAGCGCGAGGTGGAGGCGCGGATCAAAATCAGCGACGCCGATGTAGAGACGGCCTTGGCCGCGCGCAAAGAAGCGGCCGCCGACCTGCAAAACCAGGAGCTCAACCTTGGGCATTTGTTCCTGGCCCTGCCGGAAAACCCCAGCGCGACGGCCGTCACCCAGGCCCAGCAGCAGGCACAAAAAATTCTCGATCGCATGAAGGCAGGCGACTCATTTGAGGCACTGGTACAAGAATTTTCAGCGGCCGAACGCAGCAATGCGGGGCAAATTGGCATGCGCCGGACAGACGGCTACCCGCCTTTGTTTGTCAATGCAAGCCAAGCGCTAGCGGTCGGTGCGGTATCGCAATGGGTGCGCTCGGATGCAGGCTTGCATTTGCTCAAAGTTTTGGAGCGGCGCGTCAATGGGCTTTCTGACACCCAAGTACAGCACCACGCGCGCCACATCCTGCTGCGGCCCGATGCGACCTTGACGCAGGAACAAGCCACCCAACAACTCGCCGCGGTGCGCCAGCGCATTCTGGCGGGCGCCACCAGCTTTGAGGCGCAAGCGCGCGCACTATCGCAAGACGGCAGCGCAGCCCAGGGCGGCGATTTGGGCTGGGCTGGGCCCGGCCTGTTTGTGCCCGAATTTGAACAAGTGCTCCTGCGTTTGCGGGAAAAAGAAATTGCCCAGCCCCTGGTGTCGCGTTTTGGGGTGCACCTGATTGAACTCTTAGAGCGCCGCAACGTGGATCTGACCCCAGCCCAACTGCGCGAGCGCGAGCGCAACCTGCTGCGGACCAAGCGCGCAGACGAGGTCTTTGAGGCCTGGGTCCGCGACGTGCGTGGCCGCGCTTTCGTTGAAATCCGTGACCCCGGATAAGCCGGCGGCACGCGTAGTGCCGCTGCTTTAGATAGGCGTAAATGCAACATATTCCGCGCAAGCGCTTTGGCCAGCATTTTTTGAGCGACGGCGGCGTGATCGATGCCATCGTGCAAGCCATCTCCCCGCAAGCCGGCCAGGCGATGGTGGAAATTGGGCCGGGGCTGGGGGCTTTAACGCAGCCCCTGGTAGAGCGCTTGGGCGCGCTGACGGTCATTGAGCTGGACCGTGATTTGGCGGCGCGCTTGCGCACCCATGCGCATTTGCAAGTGATCGAGTCCGATGTGCTGCGCATTGACTTTAGCGCGATTGCCGCAGCTAGCCCAGCCCCGCAAAACCGCCTGCGGGTAGTGGGTAACTTGCCCTACAACATTTCTACGCCGATTTTGTTTCACCTGCTCGAGTTTGCAGCCTGCATAGAAGACCAGCACTTCATGCTCCAAAAGGAAGTGGTGGACCGCATGGTGGCCACGGCGGACACCGCTGATTTCGGGCGCCTGAGCGTGATGCTGCAATGGCGTTACCAGATGGAAAACGTATTGGCGGTGGGTCCCCAAAGTTTTACGCCACCACCGCGGGTTGACAGCGCCGTGGTGCGCATGCAGCCCCTGGCTAATCCGGCGCTGCCCAATGCCGCACTATTGGGCCCCTTGGTGCAAGCGGCCTTCAGTCAACGGCGCAAGCTACTGCGGCACACCTTGGGTGCCTTTTTAGAAAAGCATAATTTCTCTGGGAACTTTGATTTGCAAAGGCGCGCGCAAGAGGTCCCGGTTGCGCAGTACATCGCTCTGACGCAAGAGCTTGCGCTGCAAATAG
>JAEMRG010000136.1 GCA_016463455.1 Rhodoferax sp. | reverse complement strand
ATCGGCGACATCATTGATGGCTGGCAGCTCAAGCGCAAATGGTATTGGCCGCAAGCGCACAACGACGTGGTGCAAAAGCTGCTGCGCAAAGCGCGCAAAGGCTGCCATGTGGTGTTCATACCCGGCAACCATGACGAATTTGCACGCGGCTTTATAGACCACCATTTCGGTGGTATCGAGGTCTGTCATGAGTCCACCCACACTTTGGCGGATGGCCGCAAGCTCTGGCTCATCCATGGCGACTATTTCGATGCGGTAGTGAAGTACGCCAAATGGCTGGCCTATTTGGGCGACAACTTGTATGAGATCGCTCTGCGCCTCAACCGCCACCTGAACAATGTGCGCCGGCGCCTGAAGCTGCCCTATTGGTCGCTGTCGGCTTACCTAAAAAACAAGGTGAAAAAAGCGGTGAATTTTGTCGCCGACTTTGAAAACGCAGTCGCCCACGAAGCGCGCAAACGTGGCTTCGACGGTGTGGTTTGCGGCCACATCCATCGCGCAGAAATCCGCATGATCGACGGCATCTTGTATTGCAATGATGGCGACTGGGTGGAAAGCCGCTCGGCGCTGGTGGAGCACATGGACGGCACGCTAGAACTGATTTACTGGGACCAGGTGCTGGACTTTGTGCCTGCCCCCGCGCAGCCGGCCAAGCCTAAGGCCCAGGCGAGCAACCCACCCCTCGAAGCGCTACCAGTGCCCAGCGCAGCCCGCACCGCCTTGTAAGCTAGGGCAAGCGCAGCAAGGCTTGGCCCATACGCACCGGTGTGCCGTCGGCTATGCCCGGCGCTAGGGTAAAGCCCTTGGGCGCAAATACGATGATGGTCGAGCCATGCTGAAACCAACCCATCTCTTCGCCCTTGCGGTAGTGCGCGTCGCAGGCTAAGTCCACCGGCCCCTGGTAGCGGGTATGCAATACGGTATCGATGGCATGCAGCCGTATGCTGGCCACCAGTATGGCCGCCACCGGCACCAAGGCGACAGGGTATTTTTGCTCGCCCACCTCTACCTGCAGCAAAGCGCGCTCGTTTTTGCAAAATAATTTTTCCACGCGTTTGAGCGCAATCGGGTTGACGTTCCAGGTATCGCCTGAAAAGTAATGCACCCGATGCATGCGCAAGTCGTAGGGCGCGTGAAAGCGGTGGTACATGGCCGAGGTGATACGTATCGTCAGAAAGACGCCATCGGCCCAGGGCGTGTCCCGGCCCTCCTTACCCAGCAAGTCCTCTAAAGAATAGGGAAAGCCCTTGGCCTGAAACACCTGTCCGTCCACTACCTGGCCGCAGGCGCCGACGATGCCATCGCAGGGGCTGGCCATGGTCTGCGGGTCCGGGTCTACCGGGCGGGCGCCGTCTTTGAGCTCGCGAATAAAGCATTCATGCAGGCTGTCAAAGTGTTGTTGGCGCGACTCGCTCAAGTCCAAGCCAGAAAACCAGCGCCACACCGTGATGGACATCTGCGCCAGCAGGGGGCTTTTGATCTGGCTGAACCAGCCCACCAAGTGCGTGGTCGTCAAACGCGGGATTCGGTTGGTCAGCAGGAAGTTGAGGTCTTCTTGGGCGAATATTTTTTGAATACGTTCTGAAATAGTCATCATTCTTTAACCTCGAAGTCATACAAAGTGGTTTTTAAGGAAAGTGAAGTCTTATGCAAACTTCTGGCGAAATGGTTCAATGGCTGACATGGGCTGCCGGCGCGGGTGCAGCCTTGGTGGTGGCGGGGCGAGTTAAGCAGCGACTGGAGTTGTCGCTGGCAAAGCACCCCTCTTTGGGCGGGCATTTGCGCATGGCCAAGCGTATGGCGCACTGGCTGCCAGCTTATAGCTACGGCGAAGCCGCCTGGTTCGCCGCCGATGATGCGCCGCCACCGGTCGCTGCGCAACGCAAAACGGCCTTGGCGCGCCTGGGTACGCAGTTGCGCGAAAGCAGCCCGTTGACGATCGCCCAAAGCGATGCGACTAAAGCCATGGTGTCGGACATGCAGCTGATCAGCCAGATCCGGGTGCCCTACCAGTTTCGCGAGGTGCTGTACCGCTACGTCAAGACCGGCAACTTTTGGCAATCGAGCGAAGGCGTGTGGCTGACCGATATGGACGGCAAGCGCCATATCGATGTGACCGGCTCGTATGGCGTCAACCTGTTTGGCCTGGACTTTTACAAAGACTGCATCCGCAAGGGCTCGGCCATGGCCGAAAGCCTGGGGCCCACGCTGGGCGCCTACCACCCGGTGGTGCGCGATAACGTGGAGCGCCTGTGCCGCATTTCGGGCCAGCAGGAAGTCTCCTTCCATATGTCGGGCACCGAAGCGGTGATGCAGGCAGTGCGTATGGCGCGCTACCACAGCGGCAAGCGCAAGATCGTGCGCTTTACCGGGTCCTACCATGGCTGGTGGGACGATGTGCAGCCCGGCCCGGGCAACCCGATGCCGCCGTCTGGCGATACGCTGACGCTCAATGAAATGCACGCCAATACCTTGCGCGTATTGCGCAACCGCAATGACATCGCCTGCGTGCTGATCAATCCCTTGCAGGCGCTGCACCCCAACCGCGCCGCACCCACCGATGCCACCTTGATCGACGGCGGGCGCAGCGTGGGTTACGACAAAGAGGCTTACCGCCAATGGCTGCACACCTTGCGTGAGGTGTGTACCGAAAAAGGCATTGCACTGATTTTGGATGAGGTGTTTTTGGGCTTTCGCCTGGCCTATGGCGGCGCGCAAGAATATTTTGGCGTGCGCGCCGATATGGTGACCTACGGCAAGACTTTGGGCGGCGGCTTGCCGGTGGGTGTGGTCTGCGGACAAAGCCGCTGGATGAAGCGCTTTGGCGATGACAGCCCGGGCAACGTCGCCTTCGCGCGCGGCACCTTTAACGCACACCCCTATGTGATGTGCGCCATGAATGTGTTTTTGCACTACATCGAAACGCCCGAAGTGCAAGCGGTGTATGCCAATGCCTCGGCCACCTGGAACGGCCGCCAAGCAAAGCTGAACCAGCGCCTGCAAGAAGCCGGCGTGCCGGTGCGGGTGCGTGGCATGGAAAGCGTATGGGCCGTGGTGTTTGAGCAGCCGGGGCGTTACCACTGGCTGCTGCAATACTATCTGCGGGAACAAGGCGTTGCCCTGAGTTGGGTAGGCTCGGGTCGCATGATTTTCAGCTTCAATTTTGATGACCAGACCTTTGACTTGTTTTGCGAGCGGTTTGTAGCGGCTGCATTGGCCATGCAATCGGACGCCTGGTGGTGGAGCGATGCGACGCAGTCACACCGCTCTATCCGCCGCCAGGTACTCAAAGAAATGCTGCAGCAGCGCTGGCCACTGCTCAGTGGCCTGGTGCGCTGAAGCGGCTTGCCCGGCCGCGCTAAGGCTTAGTGGCCTGGGGCGCCGACATGCTCCATGGGGTCGATCAACTGGCCGCGCAGCAGATAGACGGGGGCCTTGTGGTACATCTTGATGTCATGCACTGGGTCGGTAATGATTTTGTAAGCCCAGGCCAGACCGGCGGTCAGGTTTTCTTGCTTCCACAATTGCAGGACGCGGAACACCAAACCACCGGCGCCTAAAAACAACCAGGCCATGGCGGTCATGCGGATGGGGGTGTCTTCGTAGGACTCGGGAACCGCCCATTGCAGCGCGGCGGGCATCCAGTAGGCGATGACCGGAATGGCGGCGCAGATGCTCAGGAGCACAACTTTGCGAAACAGGTTATAGCCAACCTTGATCTCTTCTTTGTGTTCATGGGTGGCTTGGTTCACATGGTCGTAGTCTTTAGGCTCAAAGAAAAAATGACCGATCTGGCGCGTGGTCATAGACACCAGCCAGGCGACCAGGGCGGAAACCACCGGGTCGATAAACAAAAACACGTAGGCCACCAAGAAGGACATGGCGCTGATCAAATGCAAAAACTGGTTGATCCGGCTATGGTGGTAGTAACGGTGGTCGTCCCAGCGCTGGGTGGCGACAGTTTCGAAAAAGGGATGCATATTGGCTCCTGATGGACATAAAGACTAGGCACGAAGCGCCCTAGCCATCGCAATGTCTCGGTTTTACATGAAAACTTGATGACAAAACCCAGGTATCACGCCTGCCATTGGTATTTCATTAAAACGTCATGCAATCTTCATGAAACTGCTGCTTTGCTTTGCGACATTCGCACGCATGAGCACACCCTCTACTATCTTGGTTGAGCGCATTGCGCCTGCACACACTGCGCTCAAAATCGCCGTGGTTACCGAGACCTACCCGCCTGATATCAACGGGGTCGCGCATACCTTGTCCAAAATCGTGCTCGGTCTGCGCGAGCGCGGGCATGTGGTGTGGTTGGTCAGGCCGCGTCAGCAAGCGGGGCAGACCGCCGATCACACCACCAATTTTGAAGAAGTGCTGGTGCGCGGCATGCCTATCCCGTTTTACAAACAATTGCGCATGGGTCTGCCGGCGAAGCGCGAATTGCTCAAACTCTGGACGCGCCAGCGGCCCGACGTGGTGCACATTGCCACCGAAGGCCCCTTGGGCTGGTCCGCGCTGCAAGCGGCACGCAAGCTCAAATTGCCGGTGAGCACCGACTTTCGTACCAATTTCCACGCCTACAGCCAGCACTACGGTTTGGCATGGCTGAGCGGCGCTATCCTGGCCTATATGAAGAAGTTCCATAACAGCGCGCACGCCACGATGGTGCCTACTGCCAATTTGGCGCATGAGCTGGGCCGCAAAGGCTTTAAGGGGCTGCATGTGGTGCCGCGTGGGGTGGAGACGCAATTGTTTTCGCCAGCTAAGCGCGATGCCGCTTTGCGCGCGCAATGGGGCGTGCAGGGCGACAGCCCGGTGATGCTGTACGTCGGGCGCATCGCCGTGGAAAAAAATTTGCAGTTGGTTATCAAAACCTACCGGGCAGCCAAGCAGCTGCTACCAGGTTTGCGCTTGGTCATGGTGGGTGATGGACCGATGCGCGCTGAACTGGAACAGGCGCAGGACCAAGGCATTATTTTTGCGGGCTTTCGGACCGGCGAGGACTTGGCACGCCATTACGCCAGCGCGGACGTGTTTGTATTTGCCAGCAAGACCGAGACTTTTGGTAACGTCACCTTGGAAGCTATGGCCTCGGGTCTGGCGGTGGTCGCCTTTGACCACGCTGCCGCTGGCGACATCATCCGCAACGGTGTCAACGGCATGCTGGCCGACCCCGAATCGGAACCCAGCTTTGTGATGGCAGCACAAAGTCTGCTGAACGCTCCTGAGAACCTGCGGGCGATAGGATTGAGCGCTGCGGCAACGGCGGCCGGCATGGGCTGGCCTAGCATCGTGGAGGCCACCGAGGCCATCATGCGCGCGGTGGTGTGGCAGGAAGAAATGGCCGGTATGCCCTCTTTAGGCTCGGCCGGCCTGGCGGCGCCTTAAGCACCGTAAAGCCTAGTCTTGCGCTTTGCCAATCCAGATGGTTTTCGGCGGAGCAACCACAAAATAGCTGGGGCACTGGTAACGCGCAATGTCATGCGCATGCAAAGGGAAGGAGCCGCAGTTGGAATAGCGACGCAAATAGGTGCCGTAAATGCCGCAGCCCAATTTGCCTTCGCCCACGGGCTCTAAAAATGCGCAGCGTTTGTCCAGGCAGCAATTGCCGCATTGAATGCATTCACCCTCAATATGGGCCGGCACTTGTTTTTCGCGCAAGAACACATCGGCCAGGTAGTGCTGCACCGGGCCTTCACGCAA
>JAEMRG010000135.1 GCA_016463455.1 Rhodoferax sp. | reverse complement strand
GCTATGTGCGTTTTCGCATCAATGGCGTGGTGTATGAAGCGCAAGACTTACCGACCCTGAAGAAAAACGAAAAACACGATGTGGACGTGGTGGTAGACCGGCTCAAAGTCCGCCCCGAGTTGCAACAACGCCTGGCCGAAAGCTTTGAAGCCGCGCTGCGCTTGGCTGCAGGCCGCGCTATCGCGATGGAAATGGACAGCAGCGCCGCCGATGGCAGCCTGGTGGAGCACCGCTTTAATGCCAAATTTGCCTGCCCGCTATGCAGCTACAGCATCAGCGAGCTAGAGCCGCGTTTGTTTTCCTTCAACTCGCCGGTAGGCGCCTGCACCGCTTGCGACGGGCTGGGGCAGCAGGATATTTTTGATATGGCACGGGTGGTGGCTTTTCCCTCGCTCAGCCTGGCCAGCGGCGCTATCAAAGGTTGGGATAGGCGCAACGGTTACTACTTCGCCATGCTGGAGAGCCTGGCGCGGCATTACAAGTTTGATGTGGAAGCGCCTTTTGAAGCCCTGCCAGCGCATGTGCAAGACGCGGTGTTGCACGGCTCGGGTGAGGAAGAGATTAAGTTCAGCTATGTGCTGGAGTCGGGCAACTCGCAAGGCCGCAAGGTCAGCAAAAAACACCCGTTTGAAGGCGTGCTGCCCAATTTGCAGCGGCGTTACCGCGAGACCGAATCGAGCCTGGTGCGCGAAGACCTGGCGCGCCTGCGCAGCACCCATCCGTGTGGCGAATGCAAGGGTACGCGCCTGCGGGCTGAGGCGCGCCATGTGAAGGTAGGTGAAGGCAGCCAGGCGCGGGCGATTTTTGAAATCAGCCAAAGCACCTTGCTGCAGGCGCAGACCTATTTTGAAAGCCTGCAATTGCGCGGCTCCAAGGGCGAAATTGCGGCCAAGGTGGTGCGCGAAATCGGGCTGCGCCTGAAGTTTTTGAACGACGTGGGCCTGAGTTACTTAAGCCTCTCGCGCAGCGCCGAAACGCTGAGCGGCGGCGAGTCGCAACGCATACGGCTGGCCAGCCAAATCGGCTCGGGCCTGACGGGTGTGATGTATGTGCTGGACGAGCCAAGCATCGGCCTGCACCAGCGCGACAACGACCGCCTGATCAGCACCTTGCGGCATTTGCGCGACATCGGCAACAGCGTGCTGGTGGTGGAGCATGACGAGGACATGATGCGCGCGGCTGACTATGTGATCGACATGGGCCCGGGCGCCGGTTTGCACGGCGGGCAGGTGACGGCGCAGGGCAGCTTTGCGCAGGTGCGCGACAACCCCAACTCCTTGACTGGCAAATACCTGTCGGGCGCGCTGCAAATCGCCATTCCTGAACATCGTCGCGCATGGTTACCGACGGTCGAGAGCGTCGCCTACCAAGCCAAAAACCCCTCGCGCTTTGCGCCCAGCCCAGCGGCCGAGCGGCGCGCCGAGCGCGAAGCGCGTCACCGCGCCACGCTGGGGGAATGGCAATCGCTTCGCGTGCTGGGCGCGCGCGGCAACAATTTGCAAAACGTCAGCGTGGCCTTTCCGGTGGGACTATTGACCTGCGTGACAGGGGTATCGGGCTCGGGTAAATCCACGCTGGTCAACGACACCTTGTATGCCGCCGCAGCGCGCACCATTCACCGTGCGCACGACGAACCGGCGCCCCACGACAGCATCGAGGGCATCGAGTATTTCGACAAAGTGATCAACGTGGACCAGTCGCCCATAGGCCGTACGCCACGCAGCAACCCGGCAACTTACACCGGCTTGTTTACCCCCATCCGCGAGCTGATGGCCGAAGTGCCGATGGCGCGCGAGCGCGGCTATGGCGCCGGTCGCTTTAGCTTTAATGTGCCGGCGGGCAGCGGCGGCGGGCGCTGCGAAGCTTGCCAGGGCGACGGCATGGTGAAAGTGGAAATGCATTTCCTACCCGATGTGTATGTGCCCTGCGATGTTTGCGCGGGGCAGCGTTACAACCGAGAGACCCTGGAGGTGCTCTACAAGGGGAAAAACATCGCCCACATCCTGGACCTGACGGTGGATGCGGCGCTGGACTTTTTTCAGGCCGTACCCACGCTGGCGCGCAAGCTGCAAACCCTGATGGACGTGGGCCTGAGCTATATCCGCCTGGGCCAGTCGGCCACCACGCTTTCAGGCGGCGAGGCGCAGCGCGTGAAGCTGGCGCTCGAATTGTCCAAACGCGACACCGGTCGCACGCTGTACATCCTGGACGAACCCACGACCGGCTTGCACTTTGCCGACATCGCCCTGCTGCTCAAGGTGTTGCACCAGTTGCGCGATGCGGGCAACACGATTGTGGTGATCGAGCACAACCTGGACGTCATCAAAACCGCAGACTGGGTGATCGACATGGGCCCCGAAGGCGGCTCTGGCGGCGGCACCTTGGTAGCAGCCGGCACGCCCGAGGACATCGCCGCCACACCCGGCAGTTTTACCGGCACCTATTTGCAGCGGGTGTTGCAGCGGCGCGCTTAAGGCAAGCGCATTAGCGCTTTAACGGGCAATACCTAAACCCTGGAACGGTTTCAGGTCGGCGTTTGCAACAAGTCCATCGCGAGGCACAAATCAGCCCAGGCCTTGCCCTTGTCCGCCGCTTGGCGCAGCAAGGCCTGCGGGGTGTAAGTCACCACCACCGGTACGCCCTGGTAACGATAGACCTTGCCGCGCTGGCGGCCCAAGGGCAGTGCCGCTTCTTGCGGGTGCTCTTGCAGCAATACCTGGTTGGCAAAACGGCCCATAGCCAAAATCACCGACGGTTGCACCAGGGCAATTTCACGTTGCAAATAGGCGGCGCATTGGGCTAGTTCGGCGGCCTGCGGCACACGGCCCTGGGGCGGGCGGCATTTGCTGACTTTGGTGACGTAGGCGGCTTCCAAGCCAGGTGCCAGTTCGCCGCGCGTGGCGCCCACGGCTTTGAGCATATTGGCCAGCAACAGACCTGCTTCGCCGGTAAAGGGCTGGCCTGCTGCGTCTTCGTCTTCGTCCGGCGGGTCGCCCACCACCATCCAGCGCGCGCGCCGCCCGGCCTGGGCACTGAGCATGCTGTGGCTGCGCCCAGCGCACAAACCGCAGGCCTGGCAATCGGCGGCGGTGCGCGCCAGAGCGTCCCAGTCCATGGTGGCGATTTGGCTCAGGTCGTTGGCGCCATCGCCGCGTTGGACCGTGGGCAGGCGGCCAGGGCTAGCGGCTGGGCTTGCAGCCCTTTCAGGATTCTGGGAAAGGGGCCTGAGCGCCGCCAAGCCGGCCGGTGCTGCTGGTGCGAAATCGGTGCCCGGCAACCAAACGCGCACGCCCATCTCCAAGAGCATGGCGCGTTGGCGGGTGTCTAAAGAAAGCGGCATGGGCCCATTATCCAAGTTGCAAGCGCATCACCAGCGCATCCTCGCGCTGACCGCGCCCAGCGGCGTAATAAGCCTTGCGCTGTCCGACCACTTCAAAGCCATGGCTTTGATAGACCTTGATGGCCCGGGTATTGCCCACACGCACCTCCAGCCACAAGATGCGCGCCGCTTCGCTCACAGCCCACAAACGCGCGGCGTCCAGCATCAAGCGGCCCCAGCCCTGGCCCTGGTAGCTAGGGTCCACGGTGATGTTGAGCAGATGCGCCTCCTGTACGCCCGGCATGACCACGAAGTAGCCCAGCAGCGTATCGCCTCCAAGCAGCAGGCGCGCGTGGTAGCCGCTTTGCAATACATCGCTGAAATTGGCGCGTGACCAAGGGTGTGCATAGGCGCGTTGCTCCACCTCCATCACCCGCGCCAGGCTGGGCAAGTCCAGGGCCGACAAGCGCACCTCGGCGCGCTCCAGCGCTTTAGGGCCCGGGTGCCTGCGCATGCCTTGCAAAAGGGTCCATATGCGCGGCAGCGGGGGCCGCCTCCATTGGGGCTAGGCCCGCTTTGTGGGCTTTCTCCAAAGCCCGTTCGCCCGTGGTCTTGGCGACTTTGTCGCGCACATACAAAGGCAAAGCCTGATCGGGCGCTACGCAGCCACCCGCAGCGATCAAGGCCGGAGCCACTTGCAATAGCGCCATAGCCTGTGGTAACGCTTCGCAACAGAACAGGCCCGCCGGTGCAGCCAGACGCTCACCATAGCTGGCAAATACATTGCCGGCCCAGGCGCGCCAAGCTGGCACCTGCCTAGGCTGCGTGTCGCCCCCACCGGGCGTCGAACTTGCAGCAGACTGCGCCCAGGCCACCACTTGCTCGGGTGCCAAAAGGCAAGGCGCTTGCAATAGGGTCCATACGTCGTCGGCAAATGCGTAGGTGGCGGCATAGACCTCGTCCATGCGGGCATCGAGCAAAGCGCTCACGCAACCCTGGGTGGCCTGCGGTGCATGGGCTGCCCGGGCACTTTGCGCCAAAGCCAGTAAAGAGGACACGGGCAAGACCGGGACCCCCGCGCCATAGGCCAGCCCCTGGGCCACCGAACAGGCGGTGCGCAAACCGGTAAACGAACCAGGCCCGCTGCCAAAGCAAATAGCGTCCAGGTCCTGCAAGCGCAGATCGGCTTGGCGCAGTAAGTCCAGGATGGCGGCTATCAGACTGCCCGAGGCGGCCGCGCCGCCCTCTCCCTGGTGCTGCCAGTACGTAGGGCCCGCCGGGCCGCTGCGCAGCACGGCCACGCTAAGCGCGTCGGTACTGGTGTCAAAGGCCAGAAGGTGCATGCTTGGCAAGCGTTTCAGGGCTTATGAAGGGCTACATCCGGCACGGGCATGAGCGCTGCCGGGGTCTGAGCCACTTTGCGTACGCCAAACACAATGCCGCAGCTGACCAGCGCCAGGCCAGCCAACACGTTCCAATGCAGGGGCTCGCCCAAAAACAAGGCTGCGCACAAAGCAGACAGGCCGGGCACCACCGCTGTCATCATGGTGGAACGCACCGGGCCGTAGTACTGAATCATTTTGGTAAAGCCGATGCCCGAAACTACGACCGAGCCGACACCTTGAAAGCCCATCTGAAACACAATTTCGCGCCAGGGCGCGTGCAATACCTGGCCGGGCAACCACCCCATCAGACAAGCCAGGGTATAGGCCGGAACGAACATGACAAAAGCGAAAGCAGTGATGCCAATGGTAGCCTGCACCGCGTCCAAGACAAAGCGGCGCACCAACACGCTGTACATGGACCAACACATGGCCGCCAGCACAAACAAAACATCACCACGCCAAACGCCGCTGCCGTCAAACGCATTCAACAGGCTGGCGCCACCCACCAGGGCATCGCCGCAAACGATCAAACCCAAGCCCAATGCACGGCCCCAGCGTATGCGCTCTCCCAATAGCAGCAGAGCGAGCAAGGTGGTCCACAAGGGCAGGCTGCCGGGCAACAGCACCGAAGCATGGGCCGCTGGTGCGAAAGCGAAGCCGCTATAGGCCAGTGTGGCGTAGAGCAAGCCACCAAACAAACCGATGCGCCAGGTAATGGCCCAGGGCAAGGGCGAGACGCCGCCGAGCGAGCCGCGCCCCGGCGCAAGCGGGTCCAACTGCTTGCGGGCCGTGCGCGTCATCCACCAGCCCCAAGGTAGCAAGACCAGCGCCGCGCCCCACAGGCGGGCATAGACCACATCCAAAGGCAAGAGTGTGCCTCCGCGTGCAGGGTCGGCCGTGGCGCGGGCGATCACGATGAAGGCGGTCCAGATGGTTATTGTCACCACTGCAGCGATACGGCCTTGGGCGGCGGGAGACAGACCCAAAGGCGATGCGGCGGGGGCGGGAGAAGTCATCGG